>NZ_CP095072.1:4206639-4509959 GCF_022919115.1 Gracilibacillus caseinilyticus
TACAACGAGAAACAACCTGATAATTGATCAGGTTGCTTTCTTATCGACAATATCTTTAAGGTTATGCAATGTCTGGGCATCCATCAAAAATTGCCTGTCGTCATCATCTTTGACAAATTCCATTAATACGTATCGGTTCATATTCGGATCCTGTTCGATTTTCTCTAAATAGAGCTCCCATTCATTCATTCCGCTTGCCAGCTGCATGCGATCGGTATAGGAGCGCCAATGGAAAATATGAACATTGCTTAGCCACTCTTTCAAATACTGAATGCTTGCCAACCGTTCTTCTACAGAAACATTGTTCGCTGGCTGCCAGTATAAGAATACATGCTGATGATTGATCGTTTCCATTAATTGTTTGGCACTTTCCTTCGTATCAGTTAACGTCCCCTCATGGTATTCAAGATGGATTGAAATATTTTCTTTTGCTGCGATATCAGCAATTCGTCTCGCATCTTCTGCCACTTTTTCCATATAGGCTTGGTCCGCATCGGCACTGCCTTGCATGCCCGCCCAAACGCGAATAGCAGGTGCTTCTAACCTTCTGGCTGTTTCTAGAATGGTTTCAAAATCAAACTCATTACCTGTATGATCTGCTAGTCGATAGTAGGAGCCATAAGAGCTTACTACTAAATCTCGTGACCTTGTGAGTTCTCCTACTTGTTTCGCCACTTCATATTCACCAGGTGGTACATGGACATCTCCACCCCATTCGATTGCATCCAGTTTCGCCTCCATCGCTAAATCAATAAGCTGTTCAGGATTCTTATCACGGAACGTTACAGAACATAATCCTAATTTCATTGTTCGTCTCCTTTCTCATATTATCTTCAAAAATCGCGTTCTTCGTTCATTCTCTATTAAGCAGAAACCCTTAGTGATCCATTATGGATTGGTAGTGTTCCCTGCTAAGTATTGCTAGTAAATGATTCTGCTACTACACCTATTTCCCCCAACTCCCATTTCACAAACCAACTATATACCAACCTTATCCTAACAAAATTAAAAAATGAACAGCTACCGATAATATGGATTATATCAAGTGTAACTGTATGACAATATAGTGATTTTGAGAGATTATATCTGCTTAGCAAAGCTCCGGAAATATGCTCCGCGTCCTGTGGGCACGGGAGTCTCCGCATATTTCCTACGCTTGAGTGAAGTACTACAACGAGTGGAACAGCTAAAAGCAGTGGTGCTAGGCATTATACGTCATCAGAATAAGGTATTAATCATGAAAATAGTGCTCCATATTCTACCTGCTGCAATAGTTATAGAACTATTCATGAGCGTAGGCCAACCATGTAGACTCCCGCGGGACCGTGCAGGTGCTGAAGATCCACTTTGTCTGCACCTGTAACGCTTCGAAATAGGCTTCCTCGGTGCAAGGCAACAGAGAAGTGATTCGAGTAGTAGCCTAGCTTCAGCCGTGCCCCGCAGGACGCGGAGTGATTGGCCGGAGCGGTCTGCCAGCACATGAACAATTTCAATATTATTACATAGTTAGTTGACAGAATCCATATTATTGAAACCTAAATTTTTATATTCTCACTCAATCTTAATTGCGATTTGTCATTTAGAAGATACCTATATGTATGCTTTCCTAACGTGCAAAAAAGAACCAACAAGCAGCTGGTGTGGGTACTTGTTGATTCTTTTCTTTAGGATTCTAGCAAGGTTTCGAGAATTTGTTTGGTGCGGTCTTTCTTTTCTGTGCTGGCAGGAATGATGAGGATGCGGTCCTGGAATGCCTCATTGTCATTAAATACGTCGAGTTGGTTCGTTCCGATTCCAAGTACTTCCCCTTTACCAAACTGATAAAATTCCACACCTTGTGCTTCTAATGCTTCCATATCGGCTACTTCTGCAAAGTTGACTAAGCCTTCCTGATCCGCCATTTCCTGGGCCATCGTTTCATCGGTTACCATGATATCCACCATGCCAGTTGCAATTCTCGCCATTAATTTCTGTACCTGCTCAGGTGACTGTTCTGATAACGAGCCGCCATTAGAGAGAATATTATCTGATACAATTTTAAAACTATCAAAATACTCCTCATTCAGATCCTGCGAGAATTGATCGGTTACATCGTAAGGAATCTGGCTAAGTACCATCAACTCATAAGTTTCTTCCTCTTCCTGAAAGATAGTAGTTAAAATCGACACAAGAAATGCTACACCAAGAACGATACCGAATATATGTAATTTATAGTACTCCCATATATAATCTACTGCTTCCTTAAAAGACATCGTTCGCAATGTTTCCCATAACTTTTTCATCGTGACGCCATCCCCCTGCTTTTGTTGCTTTCTCTATGTTGAGTATATCATACTTACACACAAATGAAATCGCAATCATTTCATTTTTACACTTTTTCCTTTATAGACTGATTCCGTCATCAGTCTAATTGATTTACTAGCCAATCATATGCCTTTCGACCACTAATTTCATGCGCGCCAGGAAAAATATCATAGGCGAAATTTTGCTGACGGTTATGATAACATTCCTCTATTTCAGTGATTGCTTCTTTGACAAATTGATTAGGAAAAATACGATCATGCTCACCAGACTCTATGAACAAACTCCTTGGTGAAATTAATGAAATCCATTCTGGTAGTTCTGCGTAATTCAAAATACCAGGAATATAATTATCAATACAATGATGCATTGCCATAATGCTTCCCTTAAACGTATTCGTAAAGCCCGTCAGCACAGTAGCTTTGATACGAGAATCCAGTGCAGCTGTGTAGGCTGATATTAAAGCACCACCAGAAAATCCCATGATTCCTTGTTTATCCCTATCTACGTCCTCTAACGTTTCGATATAATCCAGAATACGACGTGCTTCCCAAATCCGTAAACCAGCAATTGTTTTTCCTTCCATCAATAGATTCGTTGCCATCGCTTCACACGAATTCTGTTTACCTGCCTCAATATCTCTAGTCAGTCTGCGCTCACCAAAACCAATCACTTCAGGTGCGAAAACTTTAAAACCCCTTTTCACCAGTTCCACTGCGAATTGACTGTGGATCCCTGCCTTCTGCTGTGTTTCCCCATTTTCACTTACCCCGAGTGCCTCTTTCACTCCATTACCATGACCGTGAAGTGCTAATACTGCCGGATATGCTGCCTGCTTTTTCGAAGGGGTCAGCACATACACAGGAATGTCAATCATCTGAGTAATCGGCAGGGTAATCCTTTCCCGTATATAGCCATCAGTTTCCACTGTTTCTATTAACTCAGGTTGCATATCTACTTTCGTTTCATCCAAATAAGAAAAATCACCAAGCAATTCTAATAATCTACTTTTCAATGCCAGCTTTCTTTCCACTGGTCCTACTGCTTTCACTGAATCTTCTATCGCATTGGTGTAAAATTGATTAAACAATTGATCTAGTTGATTCATAAGTCCAACTCCCTCTATTTGTTTATTCATTTATGAAAACGTTTTAAATATACCCCTATTATATATGATTTATATTGCTAGCGAAAAGGAAAAATATCTACTTTTTACATAATTGCAATTACACCTTGAATTCTTTAGGAATTGGTGACTCAAATCGGAGTCTTTTTTTTGTAATTGGATGGATCAGCTGCAACACCTGCGCATGCAATCCCAACCTGCCAATCGTGTTTATATTTGCTCCGTATTTCTTATCTCCAACAATCGGATGACCGATATCGGACATATGAACCCGAATTTGATTTTTTCTGCCAGTTTGCAATTGAATGGAAACTAATGATTTTTCTTGTCCTGTTTTTAAGAGCTGATATGTGGTGATGGCCTCTTTTCCATCACCTGGTTTATGACTCGAATACATCTTAAACCCGCTCGATTCTTTTAACCACGACGTAATGGTGTCTTTTGGTGATTGGACTTTTCCCTCAACAAGTGCTACATAAGTACGTTCTACCACTAGTGATTTCCAATTATTTTGCAGTTGCTGTTTAACTTTTTCCGACTTGGCAAACACCATCACACCTGACGTATCACGGTCTAATCGATGGACAATAAATATGCGATTTTGCTTATCTTTGGTCTTTACATATTGTGTTAATTGTTTGTATGCGGTCATTTGCTTTTCTTTTTCTGTAGCAATCGATAACAAACCGGATGCCTTATCAATAACGATAAGTGATGCATCCTCATAAAGAAGCTTCATGTTGTCAAAGGACGTAGCTTTATGGACAGCATTCGATTGGATCGATACCGTCGCTCCTGGTTGTAGCAAGTAATTGTGCTGGGTAATACTTTGATCATTCACATATACCTGTCCTCTTTTTAATATCGATTTCACCGCATTTCTGCTTTTATTCTCCATATTCTCGATTAAAAACGGTAAAAGTTCTGTTTTTGATTCTATGTTAAATTGCTTCGTCATTGTTAATCCTCCATTCCCCTTTATTATATCCCTTTTCATACATAAATGGTAATACGGATCGAATAGTTTCTAACCAAATCATGCATGCTAAAGAAAAAGACTGTCATAAAGGAATGATTTCTTTGGAAGGTAGCTGGATCTCCCTTATTCCATTTTGTATCGTTATTATCACTGCTATTAAAACAAAACAGGTATTTCCAGGCTTGACGCTTGGTTTAATTGTTGGTTGTTACATTATCAATCCATCCATAGTTGGCGGGATGGAACAAGCTGCCCAATACATTGTCGAAAGTCTGACAGATATCAATAATTTGAAAATTATTATCTTTTTATATATGTTCTCCGGACTCGTCGGGATTATGAAAGCATCTGGTGGAATTAAAGGTTTTGTGAAAGCAGCCTCTACCAAAATTCATTCCAGAAAACAGGCACTGCTGTTAACATGGGCTTCTACACTTGGCACATTCAGTGCACCAAGCTTTCGTATCGTAACCGTTGCTCCGATTATGAAAGCATTATTACAAAAAATTAACATGACGCGCAAAGAACTAGCGTTTATGATTGAAACAAGTACACAACCCGTTATCGTGTTAATTCCCATCGCTACGGCATTTGTCGGATATATGGTATCAGTAATTGAGATGGGCTTACAAAATCAGGGGATTGAGGCTGACGCTTATTCATTATACATCCAGAGTATCCCTTTTAATTTCTTTGCAATTTCGATGATCATTATCGGTACACTGTTTGTCTGGTTCCGTCATCCGAAGAAGGTGGACAGTGAAGCCCGTAACCCGGAACAGATTAAGGAGTCTACTCAAGCAGATGAAGAAGAGGTGCCGAGTAAACCATGGAATTTGATTGTTCCGGTTGCCTTAGTTATTCTTCTGACACTAATACTAACTTGGTTGGACGGGGTAAAACAAGGTTATACATCCTTCCAGGCATTCATTGAAGCAGATGTCTTGCAGGCGATGGTTGTTGCCCTGTTCTTCACATTACTGATCACGATCTGCATGCTGATCGCGCAAAAGCAAAAGTTAAAAAAAATCATACATGAATTTATCGAGGCTGGGAATAACTTAATGTCGGTGATTTTATTATTGTCAGTCGTCTGGGCATTATCCTCTGTAACCGAGGAATTAGGATTTTCTACTTTTGTAACCAATAACGTGGACTGGGTACCGCAAATGCTGATTCCACCAGTAATGTTTCTAATCGGTTCGTTTGTTTCCTACTTTATCGGGTCTTCATGGGGAACATGGGGCATTCTGATGCCACTTGGCATATCACTTGCACAAGCAGCCGATGCTTCTTTACCATTAGTGATAGGGGCAGTTTTTGCCAGTGGATCGTTTGGCTCAATTGCTTCCCCATTGAGTGACAATAATAATACAATAGCTGGCTTGCTGAATATTAATGCAATGGATTATGCCCGCTATAAGCTACTTCCAGCACTGATTGCTCTTGGCATATCGACTATTTTATACAGTATTATGACATTTATCTTATAAGGAAAGTGGCGATTAGCATGTATTCGAATCATTTTATCGAAACCAATGACGGTATACAAATATTTTATCAGACATGGATTCCTGAACGAGTAAATGCAGTACTGATATTAGTCCATGGAGCTGGCGAGCATTCTGGTATGTATCAGGCGATCTTTGAACAATGTCTTGCTCAGGATATCGCTGTAGTTGCCCCTGACTTGCGAGGGTTTGGCCAATCAGAAGGAGCAAGAGGTCATATTAATACGTTTCATGACTATGTCGAAGACTTACATGCCGTTGTAGAGTTAATTGCCTCACAGTTTGAGGCACGTCCTATTTTTTTATTCGGTCACAGTCTTGGTGGGCTGATTGTCATTCGATACAGCCAGTTATATGGTTATCAAACCAATGGTGTCATCTTATCTTCTCCAGCCCTGGCATTACGTGTACCGATTCCATATATCGGCAGAAAAATATTGAAAATTTTCGCCAGCGTCACGCCATCATTAGCATTGAATCCGATGAAGTGGCAAAAAATCATTGAAAAAAATAAAAAACTGAAGCCCTATCTGCCGAAAGAAAAAAGTTTGCGAATTGATCCGCTGATGAATACCGAATACACACCGAGATGGCTATCCGAACTGGTACACAATGGCCTGCACGCGATCAGTGATGCTGGGTTGATCCGCTTTCCGGTATTATGTATTTATGATCAACATGATCCGATTGTCCATCCCAACGTTATTCAGCATTTTTTCAATTCCATTACGATTAAAGATAAGCAATTTGTTCGTTTTCACGAAGGCATCCATCACCCTTTCATTGTGCACACTCAGGAAGTTGCTGTAAGAAATGCGATGGAGTGGATTCATCATCGGTACTAACGTTGCTGTAAAAGTAGCAAAAAATGCATCGCAGATTCCGATATGAACCTTCCTATCCAGTGTTCGGACAGGAAAGTTCTTGAATTTAATGGCGACCCTTCAACCACGCCGTTACTGTTTGTTCCAATCAAAATCTATCGTATTAAGAAAAGCCTTCGCTAGCACGGTGTGGCCATTAGCATTTGGATGGACACGGTCCCATGCGAGAGTGGCTGGATATAAGTGCTCCAGGACTTGATTAAAAGCTGCTTGGGTATCGATAAACAATGTCTGGTGTTTTTCTGCAGTCTGTTTCACCACTTCTCCATAGCGATCCATAGTTGCCCGCATCTCATCTGCAGGATTTGGCTCGATATAGTAAGGTGTCATCAGTATGATCTGTTCTGCCGATTGTTTCGCTGTTGCTATAAGTTCATCTAACTTCTCTCGGTATTCTTCAATATAAACGTGCTGATGTTTAATAAATGGTGAGTCGAACTGACGCCACACGTCGTTAATACCAATCATAACCGATAACCAATCCGAATTTTGATCAAGTACATCCTCTTGCCAGCGTGCTTTTAAATCTCTTACCGTGTTACCTGACAATCCTTTATTCACAGTACGAATACCTAACTCCGGATACGTCGATTGTAAAAAGGAATCCACCAGTGACACATAGCCAGTACCTAATGCTTGAAAGAGTCCCTCACCGTGAGGCTTTGCCCGGTCACAATCTGTTACCGAATCTCCGATAAATAGCAATTTTTGATCTTTTTTCAGCTTCATCTTATCTTCCTCCATTTACAATAATACTTTTTTATTCGTCTTCGCACTTTCAATCGCGGCAAATACCATCCGCAAACTGTGGATATTATCATGGCAATCTGTTTCTGCTCTCCTATTCGATTCCAGTGCAGCAAACATTTCATCTAAGCAACCATGATGCTGTTCGTTACCGTGCCAGGCATTACTGACTTGTTGACGGTCCAGTTCTCGAAAAAAGGATGATGCGTTGGTATCCTGCACCGTTTCGATTTCAAGGTGTTCAAAACCATCCCATTTAGCTGTTCCTTTCGTACCAATCACTCGCCAATCACCGTTCCATGATGTACGTAGACCTTCGGCAGCCCAGGACCCTCTATAAGTAAATACAGCACCATTTTCCATTTCAAAAATACAGACAGCAGCAGCTTTACCTTCATACCATGATTCCCTTGGATTATAAGCATGACAATAAACGGATACAGCATTACTTTGCGAAAGGAACCTAGCCTGATCAAATGTATGTATCGCCATATCTACTAAAAGCGGGTGTTCCATTTGTTCTCGAAAACCACCGAAATGAGGCGCTAAATAAAAATCCACATTCAATGTATGGACATCCCCCAACTGCTGTTGATCAATCAGGCTTTGTAATGTTCGTATTTCATTTAAATAACGACGATTTTGCATGACACTGTACTGTTTTCCCGTCGCTCTGGTCAATTGTACGATCTCATCGGCATCTGTTATAGACTCTGCCATCGGTTTCTCACCGAATACATGACAACCTGACTGAAGCGCAGTCAATACCACTTGTTTATGAGCAGCCGGAATCGTAACATCAAAGACTAATGTCGCCTTGGTCTCTTGGATGGCTAACGCTAGATCCGTATAGACCGGCACCTCTAAGTTACGTTCTATTACTTTTTGTTCAGCTGCTTTTCGATCAAGATCAACGAGTGCTACAATTTCTGCATTTGTTCTTGCTTGTGCATCATCGAGCCATATGTTTGCCATGCCACCACAGCCTACTACTATAATTTTGTAATCAACAATAATAATCTCCTCCTTGGGATTTATGATAGCGGATTCACCATTGAATTTCCACCATTTAAAATGGGCAAAAATGGCTGCAACACAAAAGCTGCAGCCAGACAAACTATCCTTCTATCACTATTTTCGTTTCCCCAGGTTTTCCAGATACTTTTTTACTGCCAACTACCTCTACATGATAGGCTTGGTCAATCCCCGTTGTGATTATGTTTATTTCATTTCCACTACGAGTAGCAGATACAGAGCCAATTACTTCTCCCGTCGCATTCACTAACGTACGTTTTGCCGTTTGATTCTCTTCTAATTGATAAATCTTAAATGTAACCTTTTCCGTATAATCGTACACTGGTGTCGTATCACTTGTACCAACCGGAATAATCGTATTAGGTCGAACGAACAATGGCAGACTGAAGTAATCATATTTTTCTTTCAGCCATGTGCCTCCTTCGACAATTTCTCCTGTTAACAGATGTGTCCAGTTACCTTTTGGCAAATAGAAGGAGCCAATTCCATCTTCATTAAAAATAGGAGCGACTAAAATCGAATCACCGAGCATATATTGACGATCAAGTGTTTCGCATAAAGGATCTTGCGGATATTCTAACAGCATCGACCGCATAACCGGAATACCGGATTGGCTGTTTTCCACTGCCTGCCCATATAAATATGGCATAAGACTATTTTTTAACATGGTGAAATGACGAGCTACATCGACCGCTTCTTCATCAAATTGCCACGGAACACGATAGGACGAGCTTCCATGAAAACGGCTGTGACTGGAAAGGAGACCAAATGCTGTCCACCGCTTGAAAACATCCGGTGTGGCCGTATTTTCAAAACCGCCGATATCGTGACTCCAATAACCAAAGCCGGAAGTGGTTAACGATAAGCCTCCGCGAAGACTTTCCGCCATGGCATCATAAGTAGAATCACAATCACCACCCCAGTGAACTGGGAATTTCTGACCGCCAGCTGTTGCCGATCGGGCAAAAACAATTGCTTCCTCTTCTCCTTTTTCTTGCTTTAATAAATCGAAGACGACTTCGTTGTACAGATAGGCATAATAATTGTGCATTTTGTCAGGACTTGATCCGTCATGATAGACGACATCAGTTGGGATACGCTCTCCAAAATCTGTTTTGAACGAATCAACGCCCATATCCAACAGCGCTTTTAATTTATCCTGGAACCAGCGGCATGCATCTGGGTTCGTGAAATCCACTATTCCCATTCCTGCTTGCCATAGATCCCACTGCCATACGTCCCCATTAGGCTTTTTAAGCAGGTAGCCTTTTTCCATTCCTTCATCAAACAGGACAGATTTTTGTGCGATATACGGATTGATCCAAACACAAATCTTTAAACCTTTGTCCTTTAAACGACGAAGCATCCCTTCGGGGTCAGGGAAGTTTCGGCGATCCCAGATAAAGTTACTCCATTCGAATTCTTTCATCCAGAAGCAGTCGAAGTGGAAAACACTTAACGGAATACCTCGCTCTGCCATACCGTCTACAAAATGATTAACTGTTTCTTCATTATAATCGGTGGTAAACGATGTCGACAGCCACAATCCGAACGACCAAGCTGGTGGTAATGCGGGCTTTCCTGTCAGCTCTGTATAGCGGCTGACCACCTCTTTCGGTGATGGACCATTAATAAAGTAGTAGTCTAAGTATTCACCTTCCACACTGAATTGAGTACGGGAAACCATTTCAGAACCCAATTCATAACTCACTTCTTCCGGATGATTGACAAACACGCCGTAACCTTTACTGCTAAGGAAAAAAGGAATATTTTTATACGACTGTTCCGAGCTTGTTCCACCGTCCTTGTTCCAGATGTCAACCGATTGGCCATTTTTCACAAATGGTGTAAAACGTTCCCCGAGACCGTACAGGTGCTCACCAACGCCAAGGCGTAGCTGGCCACGCATATAGGTTGTTTGATCCGGTCCATCAATCCAAGCCAGACCTTTACCGTCGACATCCGTTAAGCGTCCATTACTATTTTCAAATGTCAGAGCAAAATTCTGCTTCGCGATCGTTAACGTTAATCCACCGCTTACAAATTGCACATAATCTTCGTGATCTGCCACATTTAATTTGTTTGCCTGATCTACCACATCGAAGTTGGGATATTGTGCTTTGCCACCTTTAAAATGCCATGTTTCCACACGAACGACATCTTCCATTGGTGCAGATATCTTAATGGTAAGTAATGGCCCATCCAATGTATCACCACGATGATTCAGATACTTACATGGCGCATATAAAGTCACAGAGCCGTATGCTTCTTTCACTTCATGAATTAATTTTGGAAAATGAATTTGATATCCTTCACGTACTAACCAATTACCATCTGTAAATTTCATTCGATTACCTCCTGTAAAACATCTCTATTTTTTTAAAAGCAGTGTATCTTTTGCATTTATTTCAGTGACTCCTTGATAGCTTTCGCCAGTCAGGATATCCGTCCATTCATCATCACCTGTATCAAATGTAGCCGTTTCATTATTATGGTTCATCACAAATATTAGCGGTTGTTCGTTTTTCTCACGAATTGCTACTTCTACTCCTGGCGCAGATGTCATGACACCTTTGATCCCTTTTTCAGCGGTGATGGTGTCGATAAAGTCTTGGACAAAGGATTGCTCTGGACTTGATGCAATGTAATAGGCATTTCCTGTACCATATTGATTCTTCGTTAAGACTGGCATGCCTTGATAAAAGTCAGAGCCATATGTAGCCAGCACCTCTGCCCCCTCAGCATGTATTAAATCAAACAGGATGTTACACTTGTATTCGCCAGATAAAGCACCAAACGAATCATTCATCACTATTTCATTAAAGTGTGACGGATCAAGCGCATCAATTTCCTCTGCCCAGATACCGACCAAGTCTCTAAGCTCACCAGGGTACCCTCCAAGTGTAACGAGATCGTTTTCATTTACAATACCACTAAAGAATGTTGTCACGAATGTGCCGCCATTTTTGGTAAATTGTTTAATCCGGTCAGCATGTCCTTCTTTAACCATATAGAGAACTGGTGCAATGATGATATCATATTTTTCTAAATCTTCATCTGCACCGATCATATCTACTGGAATATTACGCTGATAGAAGGCATCATAATATTTATGCACTTCCTTGACATAATCCAATGCAGCAGACGGACCACTGGAAAGGTCGATCGCCCAGCGATTCTCCCAGTCAAAGACAATTCCTACACGAGCTGGTACACGACTATCCAGCAATTGATCTTCTAGCTGGATCAATTCTTCACCTAATTGAGCTGATTCGCGGAAAACACGTGTATGTTCATGTCCAACATGTTCAATTACCGCCCCATGGAATTTTTCCGTAGCACCTCTTGAACGGCGAAGTTGGAAAAACATAATGGTATCAGCACCGTGTGCTACAGCCTGGTAGCTCCATTGTCGCATCACATTCGGACGCTTCAAGGCATTATACGGCTGCCAATTTTGCTGGCTTGGTGTTTGTTCCATTAGCATAAAAGGCTGTCCGCTTTTGAGACCACGCATTAAGTCGTGGGTCATAGCAGTCAAACTCATTGGTGTATCAAACGATGGATAGTTGTCCCACGAGACGACATCCAGCTCTTTTCCCCATTTAAAATAATCCAGCTCTGGGTATAGACCCATCAGGTTTGTTGTTATCGGCAGCGATGGTGTATGCTTTTTCAATGCATCTCGTTCCAATTTATATACATCTAGTAAACTATCAGACTGGAATCTGCGATAATCTAATGAAATGCCTTGGAAATTAGTATTTTGACCACCTTGCCATTCTTCACTTAGGCCGCTCGGCGCCACAATTTCATCCCACTCGTAGAAAGTATGTCCCCAAAAACGGGTATTCCAAGCTTCATTAACCGCTTCCAAATTTCCGTATCGCTCTTTTAGCCAGACACGAAATCCTTTTTGGCAATTATCGCAATAACAATACCCGCCATATTCATTCGAAACATGCCATATTAATACCGCTGGATGATCCTTATATCGTTCGGCTAATTTGTCAGCGATTCGCTCGGCATACTTTCTGTAGGTTGGACTGTTCGGACAGGAATTGTGTCTACCGCCAAACTGTCGCTTTCTGCCTTCAAAATCAACTCTGCGAACATCCGGATAACGCTTTGCCATCCATGCCGGATGAGCTCCGGTGCTCGTTGCCAAGCAAACATAAACACCATTGTCATATAAGCGATTAATTATTTTGTCTAATCCATCAAAATTATAGGTCGTCTCATCTGGTTGAATCAAAGCCCAAGAAAATACATTCACGGTTGCTACATCAATTCCAGCCAATTTAAACATTCTTATGTCTTCTTCGGCGGTGGCATCCTCCCATTGCTCTGGGTTATAATCTCCGCCATACCATATTTTCGGAAGTTTTTCATTAATCATTTTGTAGCCTCCTCCAACCATATTAAAATATTATAAAAGCAAGGATGAATAAGGATTGCGCATCTCGAATCCATCCAATACTTTATATACAAATACAATCCACTATTGCTTCACTGCTCCCGCAACACCTTCGATAAAGTATCGCTGCATTAATATAAACACTATCAACACTGGTAATAAAGAAATCGTTGCGCCTGCAGCCATCCCTGCCCAATCAGTTGAGTGCTGGCCGACGAAGTTCTGCATTCCAACTGCTAATGTTCTTAGTTCTGGCTTGGATATCGTTAACACGGTTGGTACTAAGAACGAACTCCAGGTCCAGATAAACTGCATGATGACAGTTGTTGCAATAATTGGTTTCGCTAATGGTAGCATAACACTAAAAAACGTTCTGACAAAGCCACAGCCATCCATAATTGCTGCTTCTTCCATTTCTTTCGGAAGCGTTGCGAAATAGGACGTAAATAAAAGCACAAATAATGTATGTGCCCCTGAGGACTCTGCTAAAATAATTCCAAATAATGAGTTTGTTAAGCCTAACTGATCGACTAATTCATATAAAGGAATGATTGTATAACCCTTCGGAATAAACATAATACCAACAACGATACCCAAAATAACTTTTTTACCTGGGAAGTCTACTCTTCCAAGTGCATATCCTGTTAACGCGCATAATAAAACGACAATCGCAACAGTGGCTACCGTCATAATGACTGTATTAACAAAATACCCACTAAAATTGGCATCCACCCATGCTCTCGTATAATTATCCCAATTAAACTCCTCTGGGATCGGATTACCCGAAACAATAAAGTCTGTATTTGATTTAAAGGAACCGAGAACCATCCAGATAAACGGAAAGATCCATATAAACCCAATTAATATTAAAATAAAATGGATGATGTATTTTACAATTTTACTAGTAATAATCATATTTTACTTCTCCTTTCCTTGTTAGTTTGCCTCTTTTTTCAATTTGCGTTGCGTATACATCGAGATTAGTCCGAATATTCCACTAATCAATAAGGTAAACATACCTAACATAACACCTGCAGCTGATGCATATCCCATTCTTGTCGTTGATCCAGTCAGACCACCGCCAAATGCATAGTTAAATACATAGAGATCTAATGTTTCTGTGGTATGGTATGGATTACCGTTGGTAAACGTTTTAACTAAATCAAAGGCATTCATACCGCTAACAACGGAGAGTAGTAAAATAACAACTAGTATTGGTTTCAATAATGGTAACGTTATATGAAACAATGTTTGCCAGAATCCCGCACCGTCTAATTGTGCCGATTCATACAGGTCAGTAGGAACTGATTGTAAACCGGACAACCAATAAATCATATTAATTCCTAGGTTTTTCCAGGTACCTACTAAAATCAGCATTAGCATCGCTAAGGTTGAGGAATTCAACCAAGATACTGGTTTATCAGCTATACCAATTGTTTGCAAAAATTGATTAACCGAACCATCTATCCCAAATATGTTTTTCATAATGACACCGATAATAGCAGTTGTAGCTACGACTGGAATAAAATAAATGGTTCGATAGAAAGCTTTACCTTTCATATTATTGGCATTCAAAATTATCGCCAGAATAAGTGAAGCACCTACACCTAAAGCTGTTGTCCCTACCATATAAATAATAGTGGTTACTAACGCCCCCCAGAACCTCGTTGTTTGAAACAATTCAACATAATTTTCAAACCCGATAAAGTTTGTTAAAGGGCTTGCGCCATCCCATGAATAAAATGAATACACATAACTCATAATAATCGGATATAAGGATAAGACGAGAAATACAATTGCCTGCGGTAATATGAAGATATATGCCCATATTTGTCTGTTTCGTTTCGTTTTAGATAAGTTGCCTGTTTTATCAGCCATTTTTATTCTCCCTTCTTAAAAAATAGGACGAGGTTTTCATTATGAAGCTCGTCCTATTAGGTTGTTAGAATGTCACAATCTATTCGGTTGTGTATGGCTCAAACGGCACCCAATCATCAAATACAAAATCAGATTGGTTTACATTTTCATATTTTTCGAGATTTTCATCAAATACATTTTGCGCTTCTTCCTGTGCTTTTTCCAGTTCCGCACTAGGATCGCTTACTTCTCCTTGCAGATAACCTGCCAGGATCGATCCTGTACTATAGGACAAACCACCTTGATAATCTTGAATA
The DNA here is from genome assembly GCF_022919115.1 of Gracilibacillus caseinilyticus. Lineage (NCBI taxonomy): Bacteria > Bacillati > Bacillota > Bacilli > Caryophanales > Bacillaceae > Gracilibacillus > Gracilibacillus caseinilyticus. The sequence continues at coordinate 4,221,814 of NZ_CP095072.1, forward strand.
AACCCTATTGTATCGCTGTTTTTTTCATAAATGCTAGGTGTTGCAATACTATTTTCACCATTTATTTCGTTGATTTTGTTGTATTGTTCAAATGGAGGATCGCTTACTTCTAGATCCATTGGTGGTTCATGTGCACCAGATTCGACAATGACATCCTGATATCCATTTTCAATGAAATAGCTTAAGAAAGTCTGCACCTCTTCCCAATGCTCAGTATTATTCGATACCATTAAACCTTCTTTCGCAACCATGTCACTGTAATAGGCGCCACCATCTTTCGTCGGCATTGGTGCGACACCCCAATTCTCGAACCCTGGTCCTTCTTCGTCATTCATGATCACTGAACCTGCCCAGTTTCCATCAAAATAGAAGGCAGATTTACCTGCTGCAAAGTTAGCAATTGCTGTCGATTCGTTATACTCCACGCTTGATGGAGAAAGCACGTTCTCGTCCATTAACGTTTTTAAATATTCTATTGTTTCCACATTGCCATCATTCAAAAAATCAGGATTACCAGTTTTATAGTTTAGTTGACGAGCAACATCAATCGATGGATGAACATCCGGGGTTATATTGGTGGCCATCTGATTTATCGTCATATCGGATAACCAATTTGCTTCTGCCCCCATAATCAAGCCGTAAACGCCTCCGCCTGATTGATCATAGATGTCTTTACCTACTTCGAGCATCTCATCCCAAGTAGACGGAATTTGTTCTTCTGAAATACCATATTCTTTCAATACATCCTTGTTATAATACATCAAAATAGAACTTTTCCCAGAGTTAAGTGGAAGCTGGTAAATATCTTCACCAATCGTGGTAAAGTTCTCACTCCACACCCCTGGATAGAATTCCTCCTTCACTTCGGGTGTGACCACATCATTTAAATTGTGTAACAAGTCTTGGTCCACTAAGTTCTGTAGTGAAGTAACATTGGCTGTAACAAAAATATCCGGTAATTCATTATTTTTGATAGCTGTCTGATATTGTTGATTACCTGATGCACCTAACGTTTGCATATCAATTTGAATGTCAGGATGTTCTTCTTCAAATGTAGCGATAAAATCTTCAAACTGTGTCGTCAATTCGGGTAAACGATTCCAAAAAGTTAATGTCGTTTTGTCAGGATCATTGCTTTCTCCTGAACTGCATGCTGCAAGTAGACCTAATGTAACAAGTAGTAATACCATTATTTTAGATAAAGTTTTAAACATGGTTTTCATCCTCCCATTTTTAGTGAAAAATATATAACCAAATCAAAAAAACAGAATATTAGCTAGCAACTTCCAATATTCAAACAAGCAGTAAAAGGAAACCGGTTTCTTTTTACTCATTACTTTGTTCGTTCGTCGAACATACTGTTATACTATCATCTTATATCGTTAATTTCAAGCGTATACATATTATTCGCTCGAAAATATGTCGAAATTGAACAAAAGTTGTCAAAAGTCCTGGTATTCCACAAAAGTTTTGGCATTTTTTCACTAATGGAACGGAGGAATATATGTTATCCACGCCAGCATCTCTGCACCACCGGTAAAATCATTATAAATCCACACTGAAATCGCGAAACGTTTCCTTCTTTCGAATGGTGATTTCAGGAAACGTTTCTTATGATTTCAAGCATTTGTACAGCGCACCCAACATTCCTGCTTCATTATGATGTTTACAGGGAACTAATGCCGCTTCAATATCCGTCCAGGAAGGGATGGTCATCAACGTTTTCTCTAGTCGTTCATACAGATCTGGACGCTCACTGATCGCACCACCGATTAAGATTTTTTCCGGATTCAAAGTTGCAGCCAGGTTGAAAATCCCAAAGCTTACATATTGAAACCATTTTTGAAGCATGGCATTCACTTTAGGATCCTGTTTTGCTGATTGAAACACTTCATCGCCCTCTACATGCACATCATCTGATAATTGTTTGATCTGTTTGTATTGTTGAATAAATGAACTGGTCGAAGCAATTTCATGCATATTGTGATAACCATTCTCCATGCCATTAACAATCATCAAACCAAATTCGCCTGCCTTAAAGCCATATCCATTCACAAGCCCACCATTTACAAAGATACCACCACCAATACCTGTACCAATGGTAATACAGATAAAATGATCACTATTCACCGCATTACCTGCAATTTTTTCTGCCAATGTCGCACAGTTGGCATCATTTTCTATCACAATTGGGATATTCACGTTTTTCGATAGTAATTCCACAATATTTGTCCCATGTAACTGCTCAAATGCACCGGCATATTGGGCAAATCCAGTAGTTGGGTTAATAAACCCAGGAAAACTGATGCCAATTTTTGTAAGTTGATAACTTTGCGATAAAGTATGAACGGTGTTCGAGAAATCATCCACAAAAGCTGCCATATCCTGCCGATTCGTCGGATATTTATCTTGAAAAAGGAAGGTTCCTTCTCTGTCTAACACTCCATATTTGACATTCGTTCCACCTATGTCAAAACAAAGGTATAATTCATTCCTCACGTAATCACTTCCCACTGCCTTTATATCATAGAGGAAGCCTGAAACCACATTGTGGTACCAGGCTTCGATACACTGTTAGTTCGTACCCCAAAGCTCCATTGTATTTTTTGTTTTTTCCGTCATTGCTTCGTTTGCTTGCTCAATATTCATATCTTCTAATTCTTGAATCATCGCATCCCATGTTGCATCAAAGTCTGCCGGATCACCAAGAATTGCCTGTGTAATTCTTTGTTGTGTTAAATCGTCCGCTTTTTGCTGGATGATTTCTAGATCACTGCCTGATTCGATCGTAAAATTGTACGCGGCTCCGTGATTAGAAATTCCAAGTTCTTCTGTTGGCGGGAACCAATCCACCCAGTTTTCCATACCGTATTCTGCTAACACTTCGTTTTCGGTCTCTGTAAAATTATCGATAATTTGTTGCTCGGTATTCGGTGTAATTGATTGACCATTTGAATCAACCGCACCATTACCCCATTGAGGGAATGGATATACATAGAATCCTACACCAGTTTCTTTTCCGTAATCAGCATCGCTTTGCATACGTTCCAGATCATCTTCCTGCATGACACGTTTACCATCAACAATGTCATAATTTTCGCCTTCAACACCCCAGTTAACAAGAATTTGTGCTTCCTCAGAAGCCATCCAGTCTAAGAACTCGAATGCTTTTTCTTGATGTTCACTTGTAGATGAAATGGCTATACCCCATCCCCCAGAAAATCCATAATCTTTTAAGGCTTTTGAAGTCTGTTCTTCACTGATTGTTACTGGAAGTGGCGCATAGGTTCTCCATTCTTTACCATCTGCAATCAGCGCTTTATCTGCATCTGCAAAGTTCCAGTTTTGATCAGCGACAGATAATACACGACCAGAAGATATTTTCGAAATATACGTATCATACGTATGGGTAAATGATTCTGGATCTAAAAGTCCTTTATCATTCATACCATTCAACCATTTAAAATACTCTTTAAATTCAGGTAATAAGAACTTATAAGTAGTTTCACCTGTTTCATCATTTACAGCCCATTGACCATCGTCCTGAAGGCCTGCGGCAAATCCTGCTGGGTTCCCAACTGTGATCAACCAACGCCAGTCACTACCTAACAATGATAATGGAAGTGTTTTCTGACCATCAATTTCTGGATACTTTTCATAGTATTCTGTCAATGCCGCTTCTAACTCATCTAATGTAGTAATTTCAGGATAACCAAGTTCACGCAAAACATCCAGTTGAACCTGGAATGTACCACTTGTTTCCCAAAAAGCAGTTTCTACCCCATTAGTCCCTACAGTGTAGATACTAGGGTCATCCAAAGATCTGCGCAGTCGATCAATCTGATCACCATACATCGCTTTCAGATTGTCACCTTTTTCCTCAATTAGCTCATCTAATTTTATGACACCGCCAGCTTCAATCAGCTTTCCGATATCACCTTTCGCAAAAATTAAATCTGGATAGTCTCCACTGGCAATCATCAAAGGAATTGCTTCATCGTTTCCGCCAACCGGATAGTCCAACTCCAATTTCACACCCGTTTTCTCTGTAATCTTTTGGGCTACTGGATCATCAAAGGACTTCTCTACACCATCTGCACTGAAGAACGATAATGTTACCGGTTCTTCACTTCCACCATCACTTTCTTCGCCATTATCACTATCCGTGCTGCTTGTGTCCTGATCATCACTGCAAGCGGCCAAAAATAGTGCAGAAAGGATAAATACTACAGATAACCATAAGAAAGATAACTTTCTCGTCATGTCTTTCCCCTCCATTTTAATAAATATATATTAATTTTCATTAATACCTAGCTTTTTACAGCACCTATCGTTAAACCGGTTACAAAGTATTTCTGTAAGAATGGATATACGGCTAAAATAGGAACTGTGGCAATAATGGTAATTGCCATTTTAATTGATTGTGGACTTGTTTGACCCGCTATTACCTGGGCATTTTGATTATTGATATCACCACTCGATATATTGGCATTGTCAATGATCTTCATCAATTCAAATTGCAACGTAGTCAGCGCTTCATTACCTCTTGCATATAAATACGTATCAAACCAGCTGTTCCATTGCATAACTGCCAGGAACAGTGCGATAGTTGCAATAACCGGCAAGCACAACGGAATTATAATTCTCAGAAAAATAACAAAGTCATTCGCACCGTCCATTTTTGCAGATTCTTCTAATGCTGGAGGTAAATTATCCATAAAAGAGCGGATGATTATAACATTGAATGCTGACAATAACATTGGCCAAATATAAACACCAAATTCATTAATTAACCCTAATTTACGGATTAATAAATACTCAGGAATTAACCCACCACTGATGAACATTGTTAAGACCAACAAGAAACCAACTAAACCATTAAAGACAAAATCTCTTCTGCTTAACACATATGCTAGCATCGTACTCGCAATAATACCTGCTACTGTACCCACTACTGTTCTTAACACTGACATAGTAAATGCTTGCAGTAACCGGTCATTACTTCCGAAAATCTCTTGATAATTGGCTAACGTAAATTCTCTTGGCCAAATATGAATGCCACCTCTGGCAGTATCAACCGCATCATTAAATGAAATCGCTAAAATATTTAAAAACGGATACAATGTGACAACAACTACAATTAACATGAAGAAAGTTAAGATAATATCAAAAGGTGTCCATTTCTTTTTTTTCATCATTGGTTCTCTCCTCTCTTCTAGAACACTCTACCTTCACCAATTCGTTTTGCAATACCGTTACAAATCAGGATCAAAATCACACTGACAACGGACTTAAATATCCCGATCGCTGTACCAAATGAATAGCGGAACATCCCGATCCCGTAATCTAATGCGTATAAGTCAATGACTATCGATTTCTCATAAACGATATTATTACCGAGTAGCATCTGCTTCTCAAAACCAATATTAATTAAGTTACCAATGTTTAAAATGAGAAGTACAATAATGACAGATCGGATACTTGGCAACGTAATATGCCACATTTGACGAAGTCTGCTCGCGCCATCGACTTTTGCTGCTTCATATAGCTGTGGATCTACCCCGGCCATCGCGGCTAAATAAATAATTGCATTCCAACCGGTTTCCTTCCATACATCGGTAGCGGTTACAATTCCCCAGAACAACCCTGGTTCTGCCATGAAATTAATCGGATTATCAATAAGTCCAACTCCTTCTAAAAAGTTATTGATAAACCCATCTGTTGAAAGCATGGTAATCACGATGTTTGCTACAATTACCCAGGAAACAAAGTGGGGTAAATACGAGATCGTTTGTGTCCACTTCTTCAAAGCAACAAAACGCAATTCATTTAGAAACAAAGCAAAAGCAATTGCTGAAAGCGTTCCGAAGACGAGACCTAAAATTCCCATTCCTAACGTATTTTCCAACGCACGGTAGAACATCGGTTCATTAAATAAATCTTTAAAGTGTTTCAGCCCTACCCATTCCTGATCAAACAAGCCAAACTGTGGCTTATAATCTTGAAAAGCCATCATCCAGCCTGCCACTGGAATGTACTTAAAGATAATTAACCATGCAACAAAAGGTATCGACATACATAATAACGCCTTTTGCTTACTTAACCTTTTCCAAAATCCCCCATGAACAGGTGGCTTAGGTGCTTTCTTCTTATTTTTGGAGAAAAGCCCTGGTTTAACCTGCGTCTTTAAAGGCGAGTTTGATTCAGGTAGATTCTGTTGTGTATCTTGCACACTATCAACTTGGCCCATATTTCTCTCTCCTTACCTCTCAACCTTTGAAAGCGTTTTTTCTTTCTGTTTTTATTATATAAGAAAACGCTTTCCCTAAAAACATAAAAAAGGAGAGGTAAAATCATGTAAAAAGGAGAGGTCTTTGAATTTACCCATTTTACGAGCATACAAAAATTATTGTACCCTTTTATAGATGCCGCTTCAATACTAAAAAAATACCATACGTAACTCTGCCCAGTCCTTACTTAAGTATAAATTATAGCTACCTATAATACGGATTATGTAAACTAGCAGCTTAGTGGTCATTTTGATAGATTTCATGTGCTTAACTAAGCTCCGGAAATATGCTCCGCGTCCTGTGGGGCATATTTCCGGAGCTTAAGGAAGTGCTACAATGAATGAAACAGCTAAAAGCAGTGGTGCTAGGCATATTGTTATAAAGAATTCGAATACCATCATGGCAAATATAATTACTCTCAATGTGCTAGCTCTTGTATAAGTTGTAGCACCTTTACATTAGCGTAGGCCAACCACGTAGACTCCCGCGGGACGTGCAGGTGCTGAAGATCCACTTTGTGAAGCGCCTTTCTTCACAAAGTTAGCTTCAGCCGTTCCCCGCAGGACGCGGAGTGGTTGGCCGGAGCGATCTCCTAGCACATGAATCATTTCAAGATTACCACTAACTAAGTTTACATAATCCGTATTATAAGAACCCTTACTTCGTTTCTGCTATTGTATTTTTCCTATAAAAAAACAAAAGCCTGCTATCACAGCAGACTTCTGTCTCAAAACTATTTTATCGTGATAAGCAGTTTATTTATTTCTGTTCTCTTCCTTCTCCTGCAACTTCCGAAAAATCGTTGCGATAATCGGTCCTGAGATATTATGCCATACGCTAAAGATCGCACTTGGTACGGCTGACAATGGATTGAAATGTGCGGCAGCGAGTGAGGCTCCAAGCCCTGAGTTTTGCATACCTACTTCTATGGAGACTGCCTTTTGTTGTTTCGGTTCCATTCTCATTACTTTTCCAAGCCCATAACCCACTAAATAACCTAGTGTATTATGAAGAACAACTAGCAAGAAAATAAATAGTCCCGTTTCAGCAATTTGTTCTTGATTTACACTGACTACTGCTGCAACAATGGCTACTATCCCAATCACGGATACTAACGGAATAGCTTTTATCCCTGCTTCTACCTTTTCCTTTAATAATGCTTTTACAAGCAACCCTAGCAAGATCGGTACTAACACAATTTGTACGATCGATACAAATAAAGATCCTGCAGATACTTCTAACCACTGGCTGGCAAAAAGATAAATCAGTGCCGGTGTCAGAACAGGTGCCAGTATGGTAGATACCGCGGTAATCGAAACGGACAATGCTGTGTCGCCTTTTGATAAATAAGTCATGACATTCGAAGAAGTCCCGCCAGGACAACAACCAACTAAAATGACACCTACCGCTACTTCTGTTGAAACAGGAAATATCGATACAAGTGCGAATGCGAGTAGTGGCATTATTACAAATTGTCCAGCCACACCAATCGCTACCTCTTTCGGACGCTTAAACGCCTCTTTAAAATCATCCGCTGACAATGTTAACCCCATGCCAAACATAATGATACCTAACAATGGTGTGATAAATTCTGCCAGCCAGGTAAACCCTGAAGGTGCAAGAAAAGATAAAATGGCAAAAAGTACAACCCAAACAGCAAAAGTGTTTCCTGCAAAACTACTGATTTTTTGTAAAACTTTCATGGTACTCCCCCTCTAAGATGCGTATTCAAAGATTATATTATATTATCAGAATATTTTAAATGCTTTTAAGTGATTTTTTTCTCGAAGCTTAAACTTAAAATATAACGTAAAAATTCTTAATCAGCAAAATTTATCACAATTAAAGTCAAAAAAAAGATGGAAGGTAATTACAAAATCGCTTTCAGACTATTTAAACAATAATAAACATATTAAAGGTATAGAGGTTTATAGAAGTATTAACGTTACCCCATTTACAAAAAAATCCAGAAAACGATTTCAATTTCATGTGTAAATTGTATAATAATGGTGTAAGAGAAATATAATAGGAGGGGAGATGTTTATGTTAAGTAGAACGAAGATTACTGTGTCTTCAATTATTTTTGCAATGGTGGTAGCATTTTGCGCCTCGCCAGTGATGGCAATAGTGTTCACAGAATTTTTCTGCACCATAATCATACAACTTTTTAGCTAACCAACCAAGTCCTGCTGCAGCTAAAACTTTTGCAGCCCAAACAATTAAAACAGGTATAGCTTTCGTTCCTATTTCCCCTTGCTCATTTAAATCTGTAGCTTCCTTTGCAGATAAATTTTCTAAGTATGTATCAATCTGAGTTGCTTGTTTTTTTCTAAGCCTAAGGAAGTTGCTTTCTTTTCATCAAAAGTGTAGGATTCTGATATTTTATCAAATGTTGTAGATTCTTGGATGATGTTTGCTATTTCTTCTGGTGCTTTCTCATTGTTCGTTGGTGATATGAATAACGTTACCGAAAAAGTGTGTGATGTAATAGGTTAATATAAAGGAGGTGATCGCTATTTTTAAAAAATCTGACTTTTTATACCTCACCTTATCAATGATCTTAGCTCTTTTTGTCCAATGGGTAATAGAAATAACAGGCGTTTTAAATCTTGATATAGTGTACCTTGATTTTATAACATTTGTAGCTGTATTTTCTTTGGTATACGGTATGTTAGATTTTCCTAATCTCAAAAGACGCTTAGCCTCTAACACTTGTGAATAATAAAAAACCCTTCTAAAGATAATCCACTTTAGAAGGGTTTTATTTCATTTGCGTCTTTTTAAAACCACAGGCTCTGTCTGGGGTCTTACCAACAAAAAGCGGAAAACATACGCTAAGCAAAATTCGACACAAAGAATGCTGATATTTCCTACGTTAAGGAATACAAGAAAATTAGGTCTTCCGTAAATCTATACATTTACAAACGCTTGGGAAATCCACCTTGTTCCCCACTTAAAGGCGTTCGTAAATGGGTGTTTTATGGCTTATGAACGTTCATATGTCCACACAGGGATCAAGTCACAAGTCAGGAAAATGCGTATTTACAACGTTAAGATCATCTCGTTAAAACAATAAAGATCATTTACTAAGAGACTCGTATTATTAAAACAACACAGCATCTACTCCGACACTGTCAAGAAAATCATAGAAATTGCGGTCATTATCATATGCACCTGAATGAGTTTCAGCAGCTCTTTCTAAGTAATTTTCTACTGTTTCTTGCCCAAATTTCACGTTTAGAGCAAGACCCAAATATGCAGCTGCTGCAGAAATTTCAAATCCTTTCACATGTGCTACAATTTCTAAAGCTAAAGAATTAGTTGAAATAGGTAAAGGTTGACCTTGACGAGTTAGATAATTAACTTTAATGACATCTGCCATATCAACAGCTTCTGATAAATCATTGTCCAAGTAATTAAGAACAGTAAAGTAATACCTGGATTACTAGTTGACCAATACTCGACAGAAATAGTATCACCTTTGTAATAAGTTGAAACATAAGCCATAAGAAAACATCTCCTTTATTTTTAAAATTTGTTACACTATGATAAAGGAGAAAAAAATAAAAAATAACAACCATTAAATTAATTTTTTTTATTTAAAATTAATAGAAACGAAAACACAGTAATAAATATGTTATATATAACCATCATTAAGATTGTGATGTTCCAGCTATACTCATCACTATATGAATTATTAATTATATTAACATAAACACCTATATAAAAAATGACAGGCAATAAATAAAGTATGGATATGATTATATTTACTATTTTAATTTTAAATCCTTTTACTGCAATTATTATAAAAAGAAGTGATAATATTGAGGTACTATGTATATATAGCAAATCATTCGTTGAAACAGGAATACTTTGAGAAGAACCAGCTATAAACAAGTGAACAAACGCTAACACGCTGCAAATTATTCCTACTAATAAACTCAATGTAAAAAACACATATTTTATAGCTTCATTCACCGCAGTCCCTCCTAACATTGCAATAACCATAAAATAACATTTAGTAGTTATTTTAAAGTATAATGAATTCAATTACAATTGATAATTTCAAATTGAGCAATAAACGCGAGACTGATAAAAAAGAAACACAGCCACAATAGAGTATGTTTTGTAACCAGATCTTTCAACGTCCGGTAGAGAACATGTGGGGGCCTGTCTGCAAAAACAGCTTTAAAACGTTAAGGATATCCAAATATAAAAATCTCAAATTCTGTTAAGAATTTGAGATTTTTAGCACATTCATCATTTATTATTCATAGAAGGAACAAATAATGACCTTATACGCTTCGCCAATCTTTCTGTTTTAATATATCAATTAATCCTGGTAATTCTTCCATCTCCTCATCATAAACTTTTTTAATAATTTTATAATGAATCTCTTGCCTTACATCATTCCTATTTTGGAGCGACACTTGATACAGTGCTTTATTTATTAACGGTTCCAACATTTCAATTATTTCCTAACTAATTCTTTCCTTATTCATTTTTTGATTTGATTCCTCCTTTGATTTCTATTCCGAGTTGCCAAATAGCATCTTCTAATTTTTTTAACCTCATTTCAAATCGGTATAATAAATAAAGCGTGATGACAATGGGAAACCCTACATTTGATATAAGGTTTGTGATACTTGTATCATCCATCATCTAACACCATCCTCAATTTTTTTAATCCTTGCTTTTTGGACTTTGAAATCGCTTGCGGTGATACTTTCATTATGCTAGCAATTTCTAGATCCTTGTACCCTTCAAAGTAGTGATAATAAATAATTACCTGTTGTTTTTTCGTTAAATTATTCCAAGCTTTGTCAAATTCAATATCTATATTACATTCATTTTTTAAGTTTTGTGTTTTTTCTGCAATTGCAGTATCTTTTAATGTCATACTACTATCATTCTTTATGGGTGCATCTAATATAAGAGGGGATTTTTCATTAATGGATCGGATATTCTTGTCCAAACGTTGAACTTCAAAGAAAGTTATTTTCGAAAAATAAGCAATAGATTTTATTTTTAAGAAATATTTTTTAAAAGCCAGATTGATCTCATTCAAGTTATCCTCACAGGGGTTAATAAGGAAACCGTTTACTACGTTTTTGAATTCAGGATTATTTACAAAGTTTTTTACAATAGGGTTGGAACTCTCCAATATAGCTGTTGCATAATTCACCTTGGATCTCCTCCTATCACTGCGAATGTAAGTTCGGTGGGAGCTTAAAAAATTAAAGACTCTATTATAAAAAAGAATCTCAACAATAAATATACCGTTATTTGATAAACAATAAAGTCCAATATGTCAATAAGATCTACCTATTGGTAGATCTTATTTAATTATTAACCAAACAAAATACCATCTACATTAAGGTCGATTAACCAAGCATAAAAAGCTCTATCATTGCCATAAGCGCCTGAATGCGTTTCTTCCGCACGATCATTCAAACTTGATACATATCCCTCAAATTCACTTGGTACAGCCCAACTGTTACTTTCTAGAATATTAAAAATTTGATGACCTCTAACATGTGCGACAATTTCTAGTGCCAGTGAACGAGTTCCAATTGGCAATACTCGTCCCTTTCTCGCTTCATAGTTAGTTCTAATTACACTTGCCATATCTACGGCATTACCTACCCAATCATTAAGGTAGCTTTGAACAGTAGAGTCATTGTCTAATGTAATACCAGTACCACTGTTGTGCTTGCACCTGTTTTCTCCATTCTTCCCTGTATTTACTTTCAAAGGTTTTCCCGTTGTCGTTCACTCGTTAAGAAACAAACAGGAACTTACAAAATGTTGATTTATGGCTAACTATACGCTTTTTTATAGTTGGCCATCAATCTACAGTTTGTTGTTATCGATTGTTTTAGAGGGAAGCGAGATGCCATTAGCTCGTTAGTTAGCGATTTTAGCTAACTAACGAATGATGAGTAGACCTTTAGACAACCCCAAAGAATGACGTAATTATTTTTCATGTTCCTTATTATTACCCTTCCAACCAAAAACTTTCCACCTATTCAATGTATATCATAAATTAAAAAACAAAAGAGAACCGAGGGGTGAGTAAAACCTCGATTCTCTTCCGTAAGAGAGATATTGGATAATATCAGTAAACCTATACCCCTGTTGTTCCGTCATTAAACACAAAATTGTTAATTTACTTAATTATAGAAGGTTTATTGTTTTGCTTTCTCTTCTAGCTCCATTAATTTAGTATAGCCCCATCCAGTGAAAGCAGTTAAAATAATATCTATTAATCCTGTTACGAAGGAAAGATATCCAAAAAGATATAGGACGGTCAAACTAATTACTGTACCAAGTAGAAAAAACAAGAGAAACCTTACTAAGTTTTGGGTCATTGTAACACCTCCTATAAAAAAGAAAAAAGAGAATCAAAGGGAAAGGATGATAAGCCCCCTTGATTATCTTCCAGCGTATGATAAAAAAAGATGTCGATCACTAAATATATACCCACCTTATTTATTATAAACAATTATTGTGTTGCTACAAAGCTCTCAGTTGCATTTTGGTTTAATAAGATGGACAATCCTCAGTCTCAATGCAACACACAAGCTTATATAGACAATAAACTACTCCACATCATAAGCTCCTGCACGAATAAAATGCATTCTTTTTTGAAGATGTTTTTTCAAAGGGTGTAATTTACTATTGTTTATTAACTCTACTTCATCCATATGGAACACAAACGATTTCCCTAGTAAACGATCGAATACATGTATCAATCTTAATTGCATTCCTTCTTCAAAAAACGTTTGTATCTTAAATCGATCTTTTATTGCTTTCAATAAATTGGCACTCCTATTATTACATATAACTATTTGTATCCGTTGTAGTATATTGATTTACTAACTGTTTCTTCAGAAACGCTTCACATGTTTTAACATGCCAAAATTTCGTTCCACTTATAATAACATCAGGTTCAGGAGCAATACCACGCTTTACGTACATATTAAGTTTAGATCGGTTATTAAAACCAATATCCCTGCAACGCTGGATATTAACCTATGGGTGTACTCAATAATAGTTTCTAGCGTTGGATTATATGGAATGACCTTTCCAAAGCAAAGCGGCCATGTCGTTCCGCATCCTTGACCAGATCCTGTTTTGGTGACAACGGCACCTTGTAAAAGGACAAATAGCACAATAATTGTTGTTAACATTGAATAGGCTTTTAGTATTTTCATGTTTCACCTTGACTAGTGTCATGAACATTATCCAACCAATTAACAATTGAATCTATGATGATTGCTTGTTGTTCACTAACTGTGATCTGAGCTTCATTGTCACCGGACTGACTACCATATACACCAAAATAAGCATGGTTACCACCGGATATTTCAATGAATTTAGTTCTTTGTGGTAAATTCGTGCTGTTTTTTTTAATTTTTTCAGGTGTACTTAGGCCATCCTCAGATCCGCTTATCGATAAAACGGGTAAGTTAGATTCACTCAAAATATCATTATTTGGTGCATATGCACCAAGTAATATTAGCCCGTTTACTCTGTTTAAATATTGATCTGCATACATAGCTGCTGCTGCTCCTCCCATTGAATGACCAGCAATATACCATTCAATTCGATTATCATTCTCTATAACTTCATTTGCTTTTAAAACATCTAAAATTGGCAAATTTAATCTAACGGAGGGTATAGCTACTGTAATATTTTGCTTTGATAACTCTTGTGCTAAATAGGCATACGCTTCAGGTTCAACTTTTGCACCAGGATAGAGTATTAAACCTTTATCAGCATTTACCGCTGTATAGATATACCATCCATCCTCTGAATTCTTGACTTCCTCTATTTCGATTTGATGAGCATCTATCGCACTATATGTATTTTGAGTCCATATAAAAAATAAAGACAAGCTCAAGATTACTACTATACCTAAAGTGATAAACGAAATAAATAACGCTTTTTTGTTGAGAAATTTTTTCATCATTAAAACCGAATCATTCCAAATTTCAATTAAGCAGTGGAGTTTAGATATTCTACTGCTAATTTGAAATTAAAGAACGATTTTCCTTTCTTGATTTTTTTAGGAGTATCTCATTATATTTTCTATACTGTTACATATTTTCATTGCTCTTCCCTCAGTAAATCTACTTCATTAAGGAATAGGGTTCATCAATTATACTCCAATCTTCCTTTAGGTGGTCAACTATTAACTACACAGTAGCTACTGATGTCTAAGATATTTTAAATGAACATCAGGTTAAGAAACTGTTTAATACGGAGCATTTGATTATCCAATTACGCCGCACCTCATAAGGATAACAATCGCTAATATAAAAACAGAATTGTTTAATAGAGTTAAGCTTGCTCATCCTTTTTTGCAAGTACCATCGTCATTTCATGCACTATTGTAATAATCCCCCCATGCGCCCTTTACCTGAAGCAACATACTCTCTCTATAGTAGAACATAATAATTGTAAGTCCTGATCTGATGAATAAACATACAATAAACGCATTGTAGCGGCCAGTTATGGGTCTTTTAAAGAAACACATCATATGAAATTGACATTATTTATGTAACAAGACGCAATCTCCTCCGAAAATGCGCCTTGTTGTGTTTATAAGATCGATCTAGCCATTGATTATTATTGAGCTATCATTTCCTTACATTGTTTCATTAGTCGTTTTCTTTCTTCTAAAACGATAAAAAACGAGGTATAGCATTGGTACCATAATCAGCGTTAACACGGCTGAGAAGATAATACCAGATATGATGGTAACGGCAAGTGGTGTAAAGAGAGCATCGCCACTTACAGCAACTGGAATTAAAGCAACGATTGACGTAATGGCCGTTAGAAGGATCGGGCGTAGGCGTACGCGCCCGGATTCAATCACAGCTTCTTTCACATCCATGCCTTTTTTCAGTGCTTGTTCGATAAATTCAATTAACACAACCGAATTTCTCACTACAATTCCGGTGAGTGATACCATACCCATGACACCAAGGAAACTAATCGGTGTTTGCGTGACAAATAGTCCAAGGATTGCACCCGCGATCGCAAGATATACCGCGACAAGTACAAGGAAAGGTAACGAAAGAGAGTTAAATTGAAGTGCAATTAACAGATACACAAGAAAGAGCACTATGATGAAGAGCACCGTAATTTCGGCAAAGAAATCACTTTGAGCTTCATTTTCACCGCCAATTGTAATGCTGTAATCAGCGTCATCGAGCTGAGCACGCTTATCATCGACGATTTCGGTTACGTTTGCCTTATAGTTCTCCTCATTTTCTGGAAAGGCTCGAAGCGTAATCGAGCGTTCTCCATCAGTGTGAGAAATCCTTTGAATTTTTTCGTTTTCTTGTGTTGTGACAAGCTCATCCAAAGAGATAAGTTCGGGTGTTTCGCCTGTAGACTCGGCTGGGAGCTCGAGTTTAGAAAGATCAATTCTTTTTTGGCTTCCTTCAAGGACGATATTCATATCACGCTTTACAACGCCATTATCAAATGCTTTTAAAGGAATGCCTTCAGTCGCAAGTCGAATTTGCTCACTGACCTGATTGACGGTAATACCATTTTCTTCGAGTACATCACGCTTTGGTACATACTCGAGAGAAGGTTCAAATTGTCCTACGTTATCATCTACAAGATTTGTTTCAAGTCCTTTAATTTCCTTCGTCAATTCATCTCTAAGGTCAACTAATTGGTTGATTTCCGGGCCACTGATGGTAACCGTTACCGGGGCTCCCGCTGGAGGTCCTTGTTGAATTGTTTCCATGAAGATCTGAGCATCAGGGTATTTATTTCTGAGTTTATCTTCCCAATCATTAATCAGTCCTTGGGCTGTTTGACCTTCTCGATCGACTCTGGCTACAATTTGCCCAGTATTCTCTCCAGGGCTCGTTAATGAACTATTAAAGAGGCCAGGAGTACCAGTTCCTGAGAATACGCTAGTTTCGTAAACGCCGTCATCCGTCTTTAACCTTTCCTCAATCTCCTGAAGTGTCTCGTGCGTTTCTTCAATTGGAGTCCCGATTGGAAGAGTGATGTCTACCGTTACTTCTTCCTTATCAGCTGCTGGGAAGAACTCAAACGGTGTTAAAACAACTAATCCAAAAATAGCAGTGGTAAAGACAAGACCAAGAAAGGAGACTAAAACCGGTTTTTTAGAAAATTTGTTTAAGAGCTTGTCTGCATAAACATCAGCAAGCTTATTTAACGGTTTTCCAATAATTCCCGGTGCGTCAGATATAGGCTTCTTTGATCGACGGCTTAAGAAGTAACGCAAAATCGGCACAAATACTAATGCAACTAGTGTCGATGCGATAATCGTTGTAATTAGAACCGTTGGCAAGGCACGTATAAATGCTCCATTTCCACCAGAAAGGAAGAGAAGTGGCAGGAATGTAAACACAATGGCAAGAGAAGAGGTCACAATAGATACCCAGACTTCTTTGACACCATCTACAGTGCCCATTAATCCTTTATTACCTAGCTTATATCTTCGTTGGATATTGTCGTTAATAACGATTGAGTCATCCACGATAATTCCTAATGCAATGATTACACCAATAACGGAAATTTGGTTGAGATCAACACCAGTGAATGAAAGTGGTATTAATCCCATGAGCACAGCAATTGGAACGGCAAGTGCCACAACCAGTGCACCAGATCCAGTTAGCCCAAGAGATGTTGCCACAATAACTGCCAGAACAGATATGGCTAAAGATAGGAATAGGCTATCAAAAATATCTGTTACGACTGATGCTTGTGAGTAATAAGACTCCAGTTCAACGTTTGAAGGCAGACTTTCGGAAAGTTCATCCACTTTATCACCCACACGTTCATCAACGGTTGGGATATCTTCCCCTGCTTTTACGTATGCAGTGAAGGATACAGAAGGCTTTCCTTCAAATGTAATAATGTCTTCCAGCTCTTTCGGACTCACCTCAACATTAGCGATGTCTTTTAAGTAAACAATTTCCCCCGCGGGGTTTTTACCAACAAAAATTTCTTTCATCTGGTCGAGTGATTCATAATTTCTAACAGAAAGCTGGACAACTTCATTATCCATCTGCTGTTTCCCTAGAGGGGTTGGGTAATATTCATTATTAATGGCATTTTGAACGTCTGTCACGTTCAAGCCAGACTCTTTCAATTGATCTTGATTCAATTTTATTAAGATTTTTTCTTCAGGCAGTCCTTTAATGGTCACACCTGAAACGCCTGACAATTCCTCTACTTCATCTTTCCATCGGTTTAATTCCTCTTGAAGGGAAAGAAGGTTTTCGCGCCTATCGCTTGTGAGATGGTAGGAAACAATCGGCGTTTCTGCTGTTGATTCGTTAACATTGGGTTCCTGGGCCTCCTCTGGAAGCGAAGCAGAAGTATCAGAAACCACCTGGCGGACATCACCAAGTACTTCTTTCTTATTTTCTCCTTCTTCTACTTCCACAACAATGTTGGAAAAGCCAGCTGTAGAAGAAGATGTTACTTCAGCTATGCCATCGATTGAATTAAGCGATGACTCGATGGGATTTGTAATTGATTGTTCAACATTATCCACTGTCGCACCAGGATAAACAGTACTAATTGTCCCAATATTCACTGTCGTTTCTGGTAGTTCACGCTGTGGCAATTGTATGAATGTATATGCTCCAACACTTACAAACAATATAATCAATACTATAAAAAGCTTGGAACGTTGTAAGATCCATTTCAGCATTAGTAGCCTCCTCTGTTAGTTTTTTGACTAAACGGTCAACGAACTCTATTATATTTCAATAAACGTTTTTATATAAACATTTATATTATCGACTCAATAGTCATTTTCACTTATAAAAGCATAGATGTCAAGAAGTAATTGTGTTAGAATATTTTATTGGAAAGAGAAAAGCTACAAATGATATGATAAAGTGAATCACAAACGTCAAGCACACAGTTAGTGAGTTAGGTTACTTGCTACGACTGACACCTCGCTAATTAAGTAGTGTGTACTGGCGGAAGAAAACTTCGAGGTGAACGTAATGGATAAAAAAAAAGCAATACTTGAAGCTGCTGTTGAGTTGATTGCAGAAAAAGGATACACGCATACATCAATGCAGCAAATCGCTGAT
Organism: Gracilibacillus caseinilyticus; assembly: GCF_022919115.1. Taxonomy (NCBI): domain Bacteria; kingdom Bacillati; phylum Bacillota; class Bacilli; order Caryophanales; family Bacillaceae; genus Gracilibacillus; species Gracilibacillus caseinilyticus. The sequence goes on from NZ_CP095072.1 coordinate 4,240,211, forward strand.
AGCGTTGGTATATCAAAAGGATCGCTTTACTCCTATTTCCCATCAAAAGAAGATTTGTTTGTATCCATATATGAGCATTATCAGCAACTTGTTTTTGAACGTGCTTTTGTGGTTGGATTAGACCGTAACCTGCCACCTTATGAACGTTTTGCTAAACAATTTCAAGTTCAATTTGAGGGGGTATTAGAATATAAATCGTACATGAGAATGCATATGCGTAGTGAATCCGCTCAAAATAGTGAAAAGCTAAAAGGATTAGGCCATCGTATGAGAGGACGATTATTTAGCTGGATGGAACAAAATTTAATTGATTTATATGGAGAAGATATTGGGCCATACAAATGGGATTTAATGTGGATGACACAGTCAATTTATACGTCATACACAGGTCTCATGACTTCTTCTGAGGCTGAGGATCAGATCTCCCCACAAGAGCTTGGTAAACACATCGTAAGGCAGGTTGACATCCTTGCGAATGATTTTCTATCAGGAAAAAGCACACCTCTTTTAGATGAAGAGATAATGCGTCCATTTTCCGTAGGGATGGATCGAGCGGGAGCCTTTACATCTTTCGAGAAAAGAGAAAAAGCCTGGGAAGCACTTTATAAAAGCATTCATGAGCTAAATAACTCACAATATTATATTGCCATAACAGATCGGATCTCAGAAGAATCGAGAAAATCAAAACCTGATGAGATTGTGATGAAAGGATTGTTTCATTTATTGAAAGAGGAAGAGATGCTAGAGGCAAAAGCACACATCTTAGAACAACAAATACTTCCAGAAACAAAACATTAAAAAAGTTTCTTTCCTTTAGTGTGTGCCCTAAATGCAAGATGCGTTGCAGTACCGGCACCGGACGTGGACTTCTTTTCCAACTACCGGCAAACTCAATGTATGCTCCTTTCTTTCAACCTAAATAAGTAGCGGTATGTCTTAATTACATTTCAGTTGCTCAACGGCGTAACGGAGTTTTTAAACTACCCATGATCAATTAACTGCTTTCGATGAACCCACTTTATCTAACTAACCTAAGACATAATATACTTTAAAATTTTACCAAAATACGCAGTGTACCATTGCAGGAATATTATAGTGCTAATTAAGAAACATCTGAATAGGGATTCTTATATCATTAGAGTTAACAAAACAGGAGGAGAGTTAATTGGATACATTTCTTTTCAGCTTTTTTACAGTTGCCTATATCGTTCTATTTGTATTAGGACTATTACTATTTAGAACCTACCACATACAGAGTATATTGTTACTCTTACCTGTAATGGTTGGGCTTATCTATGACAACGGAATTATTGCTATTGGGCGATACATAGGAGAAGGAACTTTATTAGAAGGATTAAACCTTGCTCGCTTTTGGATACATGCATTATTCACTCCCATGCTCGTACTATATGCTTGGAAAACACTTGAACAAGGAGAAGTCTTATGGGCTAAGCAATCTTTAGGGCGTATATCTGCCTTTTTATTAACCTTATCATTGGTGCTGATAGAACTTTTCACTGAAGTATTCGGACTTAATTTAGTGGCAAGTGTTGAATACGGTGTACTAAGTTATAGTTCAAACGAAATATCGAACGGACCTCCCATCATGGTATTAGGTGTATCACTCGTATTGTTTGTTGCTTCTATTATCATCTGGCGGAAACAAAAATGGCCGTGGTTTTTCGTGGGTTCCCTATTAATGATTATCGGAAGCGCTGTGGGGTTACCGATAGAAAGTGGAGCAGTTATAAACTTTTTCGAAGTAGCGTTAATCAGCTCCTTGCTTTGTACAGCCTACTTTCAAAATAAAAGGGGGACCAGAAAAACAGGATAATTGGCTTATTTTCAAGCCAGAAAGGGATCCGAAAACGGGGATCATTTTATATTCAGGAGCGAAGGTGGAGCCAGAAGCCTATAGTTATATCGGACATCAGCTTTCCGAACAGGGCTATCTCGTGGGAATTCCACAAATGCTCTTTAATTTCCCTATCCTTGACACGAATAAGGCAAATGAGATTATTGACAATTATTCATCTATTTCTCATTGGTTTATAGGGGGCGTTGGGAGGTGTTTCAGCAGCAAACTATGTCTACAATTACCACAAGAAGCTAGCGGCCTTATTTTGTTAGGGGCTTACCCGACAGAAGATACCGACTTTTCAAACACTCAACTCCCAAAACTTTCTATTTATGCTGAACATGACGACCTTACAACACTTCACGATATTAAAGATACACGGAACTTACTGTCAAAGTCCGTGGTTTTCTATCAAATCGACGGGGGAAATCATGCTCAATTTGGTATGTACGGACCTCGAAGAGAAGATCGATCAGCCAACATAACGGTAAAAGAACAGTAAGATGTAGTCGTGGCTTAAGTCAATAATTGGTTGGATAAACAGAAGATACAGTGAGATGGTAATACCCACTCCATTTTTTAAATAGATGTGTAAGTTATATCTTAGTTTTTCAAAAAACGTGTTTTGTAATAAAAGATGTCAAGTTTCAGTCATTATCTTGAAACTTGATACCTTCATCCATTCTCCCTAAATTATAAATAAAGAAAGGCGACTATTTCTATATCGCCCAGTTTGTTGAAGACATGAAATTTCTTAATTAAGTTATCGTTAGTTTTAATTTCAAGTTTCCCACTAACGCTTTTAGAGATAATAAGCACTATAAGTAAATACATAATTATCAAACTCACTTTATTAGATATATTCTCTAATTAACCTGTACTATCTATCGCAAATTTTATATAAAAAAGATAAAATCATACTCGATAACTAATGGACTTTAGGATTAAATTTAATAAGAGGATAATTGGAAAACCAATTTAGGTATATTGCTCAGATGCTCTTTAGATAGAAGCAATATGAACAGTTAATAACTTCATTTATATTCAACTGTTTAGCAATATTTTAAAGATTAATATTTTTTTGAATTACAAAATGAATGATGAATCAATAAAAATAATAAATTTTATAATCTAATTAAGAGAATTAAAATAAATTTAGCCTTTTATATTTGGCGAAATTCGCAATTCCACTAAAAACTACATTAGTAGCTTTCCTGTTTTGTTATATAGCAAATCTAGCGTATACTATTTAAAAATGAAATATAAATTATAAAGTTAGGAGAGATTTAACCAGATGTCAAAAACAAAGCGTCTCCACCGTTCTGAAGTACCTTTCGAACAAACATGGGACTTAACTGACTTATTTCCAAATCAAGAAGCTTGGGAAATGGAATTAAAAGCAATACAAATGGATATTGCTCATGTAACAGCTTTTAAAGGAAACTTAGTAACCAGCGCCAGCAACTTATTAGATGGATTAACAACATATGAAAACTATCTGAAACGTGTAGGCAAAGTAAGTACATATGCTGAATTACGCATTACTACAGATGGCAGTGATCCCGAAAATCAGCGTGATGCTGCCAAGGTGTCTTCAGCCATGGCAACTATCAATGCACAGCTTTCCTTTATACAATCTGAATTATTAACACTATATGAAGAGCAAGCCGCACAATTTTTACTGGAAGAGGAAGAGCTTGCTACCTATAAAAAATTACTTGACGATATATTAGAGCAAAAACCTTATACATTGGCACCAGATATCGAAGAAACCTTGGCTGCATTAGGAGAAGTTCATGATGCGCCGTTCATGATTTATGAGCGCAGTACTTCTTCTGATATGGCGTTTGCTTCAATAAAAGATGAAGATGGCAATGATTTGCCGATGTCTGCAGCACTATATGAGGACCTCTATGAACTTGAAGCGAACACAAGCATTCGGCGTAACGCCTACCAGTCTTTTATCCATACACTGAATCAGTATAAACATACGTATGCTGCCACTTACGCAACAGAAGTTACGAAACAAGTAACATTAGCACGACTTAAAAAATATGATTCTGTGACTGATATGCTGCTTTTTCCTCAGCAGGTGACAAAAGAAATGTATCATAACCAGCTTGATGTTAGTCAACAGGAGCTTGCACCACACATGCAGCGGTATGCGAAGCTATTGAAGGAGAAACTAGGCTTAGCTGATTTGCAATTTGCTGACTTGAAAGCACCACTGGATCCAGAGTTTAATCCTTCAACTACTTATGACGAAACCAAATCATTGATTCTCGATGCGTTGCAAGTCATGGGACCAGAATATAGCGATATTATACAAAAAGGTCTGCATGAACGCTGGATCGATTTAGCGGATAATATCGGTAAACAGTCTGGTGCTTTCTGCGCCACACCATATGGCGTTCATCCTTATATCCTGATAACGTGGACAGGAGCGATGCGAGGCGCTTTCGTTCTCGCCCATGAACTGGGACATGCCGGACATTTTTATTTAGCTGGCAAAAATCAATCCCTTGTGAATTCGGAACCTTCCACTTATTTTGTGGAGGCGCCGTCCACCATTAACGAATTATTGCTAGCCAACCACTTACAAAGCACGACAACTGATAAACGCATGAAGCGCTGGGTGGTCACCCAATTACTCGGAACCTATTACCATAACTTTGTAACACATCTTTTGGAGGGAGAATTTCAACGTCGGATCTACGAACTAGCAGAAGCTGGTACACCTTTAACCGCGGATGTCCTGAACGAACAGAAATTAGCTGTACTGAAAAATTTCTGGGGAGAAACCGTAAGTTTGGATGAAGGAGCAGGACTGACGTGGATGCGTCAACCCCACTATTATATGGGTTTATATCCATACACGTATTCCGCAGGCTTAACCGTAGCAACCGCTGTAGCTAAGCAAATTCAAACAGACGGAAAACCCGCAGCTGACAACTGGCTAGACGTATTGAAAGCAGGAGGAACACTAAAACCACTTGACCTTATTCACAAAGCAGGAGTGGATATGTCAAAACCAGACGCAATCAAGGAAACAATAGCATATATCGGTTCTCTTGTAGATGCGTTAGAAGAAAGTTATCAATAACAAGGCTAATATATAGGTTAAAGAAAAAACGAACGCTTCATCGAATGTTTTCTCATTACATTCGCCTCAGTTCGTTTTTTCTTTTACGATATTTATGATATACAGCGAAGTAACTGAATAATTAACGTGAACCTTCACACCAAATCGTCATTACTTCGCAGTTTTCTTCTAAAGCGTATTCACTCTTATGCCTCCAATAAATGGTTAGTGATTGCTTTTTTGATATGTTAAAGCACTTCTAATTTCCTAATAAGTCATACAAATTCTTCGCTAAAAGTACAAAGGTAATCGTTATAAATATAAATCAAATATAGCGGCTCCCCTTGCTTATCGCTAATCGCGCTCCTATAACAGAGCCTCCAATGCAAGCAATGGCCATCGGAAATCCATATAGATAGTTAACTTCACCCAAATAGATAAACATGGACAATGCGGCTATATTACTTCCAAAGTTTAGAAATTTTGCATTACCCGCTGCCTTGATAAAATCTGCACCTATGATTAAAAATGTAAAGATTAAAAAAGAGCCTGTTCCCGGACCGAGAAAGCCGTCGTAAAAACCTATTGCAAAAATCGCGATCACAAACAGTATGAAATTACGGGTCGTCAGTTTCTTTTGACTGTATATACTGCCCCAATCTTTTTTTATCAATGTATAAAATGCTACAAGAGCAAGCATAATCAGCATCAGTGGCTTCAATACTTCTGGATCCATTAAATGAACCGTCCATGCCCCAATGATGGATCCAATAAAAACTAGGGGAAACAACTTATAAATGGCAGATAATTCGAGTTTACCAGATTTCAAGAAAACAAAAGAGCTGGTAAAAGAACCCATTGTCCCTACTAATTTATTGGTAGCGACTGCTGCCGCCGGGTTCATGCCTGTTGATAATAACACAGGCAACGAAATCAGACCGCCTCCACCTGCAGCTGAATCAATAAATCCAGCTAAAAATCCGAAAGCGATCAATATAAGTAATAAAGTGAGATCAAGTTCTGACAATATACTATCTTCCTTCCAATACGCTTTTTATGTAAAATGCACCTGTCTATTATAACGATTTATCTTACATATTGAAACTTTCATTGCACGTGAGAGCAAAATGCAAGCCTGACTTAAACCAAGTTGATATGTAAAAACTACCTATAATACGGATTATGTAAAGTGGAACTGTGTTTAAATGTGGTCATTTTGATAAGTTTCGTGTGCTTAGCAAAGCTCCGGAAATATGCTCCGCGTCTTGTGGGGTCGGCGATCTGCTTCCTCGAAAAGAAACCCGCTTTCCTGCGGGATTTTAGGACACGACTGATCCCACGGGAGTCTCCGCATATTTCCTACGCTTAAGGGAAGTTCTACAACGATTGGAACAGCTAAAACCAGCAGTGCGATGCATAATGTGTTTGAGAATGAAGCAACTATTATGGATGTCACATGAGGAGATACCAATCAAACTGCTTCCTCATGTCTCTGTAGTAGATCCATACCCTAGCGCAGGCCAACCACGTAGACTCCTCATGCGTCAGCGCGAGCTGAAGATCCACTTGAAAAGAAAAGAATTTTCTTTCCAAAGTTAGCAGACCGCCGTGCCTCTCAGGACACGAAGTGGTTGGTATAAGGCATCATACCTCTAACTACATTTCAAAATGGATGCATGCTGACATAATCCGTATTATAAGAACATACACTTTTTTCTCAGTTTTAAATCAAGATTTTGAGATTCTATGAAATAATGATATATACAGCGCTACTTAAATGAAAAACGGAGCTAATCTTGTTGGTTAGCTCCGTTTTGATTATTATCCATATATTTCCTTTAATTGATCCAGCACTTTGGTTACTTTCTCTTTCTTGATACTGAATTCTGCTGGATTATCGTTCGTCTTCACCGCATAGGTTTCATCAGACAGCGGGATGAAAGACACTTGGTGGGTGATTTTGCTTTGTTGTGATTGTATCGTATATTCTATTGTTAGTTCTGCCTCTTCATTTGAAACATCTTCGACAGGCTCATCAAATCGCAGCCCTGCTAACGATTGATAGATTGCTCTGAAATCTTCGGTGTTTACTGTTTCTTCCTGATGATGAACGGTTGTCTTTATTTCACTATCATTTTCTTCATGATCAAAAGTAAAATTATAGGATTGAGCAGATGTTGTTATTTTCAGTTCGCTCAGTACCTCTAATGCAACGATGTCCACAAAGTGATCGATCATGTCAAATGCCTTGTAGCTGTACGGGTCCAGAACATCAGTAGGCACGGTATAAATAGTTTCTTCACCTTTCAATTTTACATAGTATTGATTTTCTGCTGCAGGGTTTCCAACCAATAATGTTTCGCTTTTTTCCTCTGCAGAAAAAGTAATGGTGAACGCTGCATTATCTAGTCCATGATCTTCATCAGCCGACGCTGTACCAGTCTGTTGAATCTGTTCCAAACCTAAAAGCATCTCTTCCATTTTTGAATATGCGACACTGTACACTCCTTGATAAGGCTTATGCATATACCAGCCACTAATATGTGCAAGTGATTCTTCTTCAGAAAAGACAGGTTCATTACTTAGCACGATCTCTTCTGTGCCATTATCAATCTTCAACTCTGTTAATGCGTCTGCACTTATGGACAATAATCCGGTCTGCAGTAAATCTTGATTTTTTAATGGGATTGTCTGGATAACACTGCTATCGACCAGGTAAATCTTGTCTTGTTCACTTTGTGCTACATAATAGCGATTACTTTCTTTGTCCAACTGCCCAATAGATATTTGCTGTTTCTCTCCACTTGCATCCGTAAAAGCAACAGTTACCCGCGGAAAACCTAAATTAACATTTCTTTTTTTTACGTCTGTTTCCTCGCCTTTCATGTCTTTCATTGCGGAAACGAAACTATTCATTTTTTCTGTATCGACCGGTTGTTCATTGTTAACTAGTTGCCAATCCTCGTTGTTCTTTTCCACTTCTACATTTTGATCGGCGAAGACCTTAATATGTTCGATTTGATCTGTATTCTCGAGTAATGATACTTCGTTCGTCGATGAATTTGCTTCTTCTGCTGGCTCATCCGATAAGACTCCTAATGCAATGATGATCCCGACCGCAATAATCAGAAATAATAGCCACCATGATTGTTTTTTCTTCATTTGTATCCCTCATTCCTTGCCAAGTTCTTCTTGCATCGAAACAAATGGCTTCTGCATGTTGTGCATAATAAAATAAACGACAATACTCATAATGAACCAGATCGCGAGACCTGAAACGAAATAGTAAATAATAGCCAGCGAGATAAGTGTAGAAACATGAAGCAGAGTTGTTTTGAAATATCGAAAAAATGAATAGATCGATACTAGCAATAAATTTTTCAACTTGACTTCAAATTTCGTTAGTACTGGAAATGCATATAGCATGATGAATAAACAGGCAATCAATAAAATCAAGAAAACTGGTGCAAGCACCGATACATATATATTGGCATAATGAATATCGACAATAAAAATTGTAATCAATGTCCAGATAAACAGCCAAAATTTGCTCGCAATTACGACGTTTTTTCGATAGTACAGCCAAAAGTCTTTCGTCGGATTAATATCCTTCTCACGGACAAATTTGCCCATAGTGGCATGTAATGCTGCCAAGGCCGGACCCGCTGGCAATAATGCAATATAAAACAGTAAGATATTTTCTATTTGGAGCTGAAAGAAAATAAACGCAAGTATAAACAAGCCATTCGCCAGCATAAAATGGAAATTAGTCACCATAAAATAATAAACGTAGAGTACACTTTTATATAAGGGTCTGTCTGTTAATCCTGTCATCTTTTATTCCCCTTTAATACTTTCTGTTGAACGCGATTGTTTTTGAAATTCTTTCGGACTGATACCAACATGGTATTTAAATTTCCGATAGAAATAATCCTGATTGGTATAACCGACTTTTTCCGATACTTGATACACCTTATCGCTGCCGTCTACTAATAACTCTTTCGCTTTCGTGATCCGTACTGCATCCAAGTATTGATGAAAATAACTCCCTGTTTCCGCTTTGAACTTTTTTCCTAAATAGCTCGGGTTATAATTAAATAGATCCGCCATTACTTTGACGTTTAATTCTTTCGCATAAAAATAATCGACATAATGCTTCATTTTATCAATGATCGTTTCATGGTCACTGACAAAACCATTGATTTGGTGAGCCAGATCCAACAGCTGCTTTTTTATTTCCTCTATGATGTCAGCTAGTGTATATGTGGAAGTAAAGCGATCCACCAGCTCCTCGTTCGTCCACACTGTCAATGAGTGATTAGACTTGCTTAACAGCTGGTAAATACTCTTCATCTTATCAATCAACTCCGCTATTATTCTGTCTTTTGCATATTTTTTCATTTGATAATAGTTTTGAAGCTGTGTTAGATGGCTATCTAATTTATCTACTTGATCAAATTCAACCATCAGACAAACTTGTTCCAACCATTTAGAGAATTCAAACGGGTCTCCTTCCTCTGCTTTCAAATCATTTTCTGTCAAAATGAGCAGGTCACCATAAGCAAAGGTGAATTGCTGTAGACAGTGCAAATCCTTCACAGCAGAGGGCAGACTGTCAATATCGTTTTTATCCTCTATTAATTGAAATTGAAGTAACCTGTCTTCTGTTAGTCCAGTTACATCGTGAATTAATTGCTTGACTTCGGCTAATGGCAGATTTCGAAACAGGAGGAATAACGTGTCATGCTTCCATAGATAATGATACACTCCCTCTATGCCATCGCGAAGCTTCGAAGCAATCTGTTCACTGGAAGTATCGCTAAGGGCTGTCATACTCGCTAAATAAAATGTATAACCACGAAAATGCTGGAGCCAGTCTTCATTTCTATTATTCTCAAACAAGAACTGCTTCCATTTGCTAGATTCGGAAATACTGCCAAAATGACGAAGCTGCTTCTCTAAAACTTTTTCTTGGTTTAGTTTAATTCGCATCCTCTCTAGTAATGGAATCAACTCTTCTTCATCAATCGGTTTCAATAAATAGGATTCCATTCCGAGTCTAATCGCCTGCTGTGCATAGGAAAAATTAGAATAGCCTGATAGTACAACGAACTTACAAGTAAATCCTTCTTCTTTAGCTTGCTGTACCATTTCAATCCCGCTAATTCCTGGCATACGAATATCGACAAAGACAACATCTGGTTTCCAGTCCCTGATTTTCTCTAAGCCTGTCCTGCCACTGTCAGCAGTATCTATCACTTGATACCCATAACTGTTCCAATCAATAATCGATGCTAATCCATCACGAATCAATGGCTCATCATCGACTAATAATACTTGCAGCATGTTATTCCCCCCTTTATGCTTGACCTTGTTTGATTTTAGGAATCTTGAGGGTCATTGTTGTGCCCAGACCAACAATACTGTCCATCTCCACACCGAACCGTTCCCCATAATATAGCTGCAGTCGCTGATGGACATTGTGTAAGCCGATGCTATTCCCATCAGAATGATATTCTTGATCATCAAGTCGCTCTCTTATAGCTAATAAAGTATCTCTCGTAATGCCGACGCCATTATCCTTTACTTCAATTTGAAGGTAATTATCCTCTTCTTCAATGGTTAGCCGAATAAAGCCACTCTCTTCTTTCGGTTCAAGCCCATGAATAATTGCATTTTCAACAATAGGCTGTATGAGTAACGGAAAAATATAATAATTCTTCACTGACTCCTCTATATCGAATTGATAATAAAATTTATCGCCAAATCTCATTTTCTGAATGTCTAAGTAATTATGAATCAGAGCTATTTCTTCGGTAATTGGGATTGGCCGGTCTGTTCGCTCCAATGCTGATCGCATCATTTTGCTTAACATCTTTACCAGTTTGGCTACCTCAGGATCTTTATTTAGTACCGCTTTCATTCTGATCATTTCTAACGTATTGTAAAGGAAATGTGGATTGATCTGACTTGCCAGCATTTTAAAGTCCATTTCCTTTTGTTTTCGTCGCCAAGTTTCTTCCTTTATTTTATGGATATATACTTCATCAATAATTTTTTGTACACTTTTAGAAGTCGTCATTAAGTCTCGATACACGTCACTTATTTCATCATGACCACGAACTTTGTCACTGATTTGAAAATTTCCTTTCGCTACTTGATACATTGTTTTTCTTAGTTGTTGAATACGGTTGTGAAAACTTCTAATAAAAATCCCGATTAACCCTAAAGAGATCGTCAGTGCTCCTACAATAACGAAGAAACCTTTGGCAAAAACGGTATTAGGCTCCTTCATTACATCATCTACTGGTATAACCGTCGAGACTTGAAATGTATTATCTAAAGATTTTTCTGGTTGAAAATGATGGACATTGACCTTAACATGTTCTCCTCGGAATTCAGTATCTATGACATAATTCCCAAACGGTCGTTGCTCCTCTTGGAAATATGTCGCCTCTTCTCCGATCTGTTTACTTGTCGTGTTGTATATAATCGTATCACGGTCCAGCGTAATTAATGCTTGATAGGGTTCTCCTTCTACAACAGATTTTAGCATATCTGGAGAAACATAAATCACTAACACACCAAGCAGATTATGACTTTGACCATAAACGGATCTTGTTAGCGCCAACATTTCCTTTCGCGTCCAATAATTTTCCATATACACCCATGATAAGCGACCCTCTTTCGCCATTGCTTCTTTATACCAGGCCTGATTTTTTACATTGCCATCTGCATAGATCATATGCGAATCAGTAATCATGTCTTTATTCATGAAAAACTGGATGGTCTCTACTTCATCATAATATTTCAGAAAATCATCAAATATTGGATATTGATTATAAGCATTATACATATCCAATGTCGACTCATAATCGTGTTCTAAGAGTTCTTTCAAATTTTGATTGATATAAACCATATCGGCAATATCTGTAACCCTGTTAAATATCGTTTGCAAACGCAATTCCAATTTATCGACATTCGCTTTTGCTTCATTTAATGAATTATTTAATACAATATCACGTGTGCTGTAATTTAGATAAGCCCCTACTAATAGTATAGGAATGGCTGTGACAATCAAGTAAATACCAAGCAATTTATGCTTTACTTTTAAATAATCAAATAATTCCATCCATTTTCGCTTAAAAAACACGGCAACTACCTCCTGTCACAGCATCGTTCTTGGCACTATTTTAAGTCGCTGCCATTTGTTTCAATAACTTCCTTATACCAATAATAGCTTTTTTTCGGGATTCGCTCCAGCTCTTGCTCATCTTTTTCGTCTCGGTCAATATAGACAAAACCGTATCTCTTCTGATAGCCGTTTAACCAGCTTAATAAATCCGTGAATGACCAGGCACAGTAACCGATCAGCTCTACTCCATCAGTAATGGCTTTCTGCAATTCTACAACATGATCTTTCAAGTATTGAATCCGGTAATCGTCATCGATTGTCTTATCTGCTTTTAACTCATCATAAGCCCCAAGACCATTTTCTGTTACCATCATTGGCAGATCATATCTATTTTGCAGCCTTCTCAATGCAATCCGGATACCAACTGGATCTATCTCCCATCCCCATTTCGTCGTTTCTAAATGTGGATTTGAAACACTGGTAAACATACTAGTCTCAGGTGTCTGTGCTTGTTCATCTTTCGGCTTCATTAAATAGGGATCGGTCGCCTGAAAATCTTTCTCCAGCTCTTGCTCATTTTCCTGAATCGGACATTCAATTTCATTTGCCCGTACAGTCCCGCCATGATAATAATTAACGCCAAGAAAATCTGGTCTTGCTGCTTGCAATAATACTTCATCACTTGCTTCGATCGTAGGTGCAATCCCTAATCGATCCAGTTGCTTAAATGTCACCTTGGGATACTTGCCATGAACATAGACATCCAGCCACCAATGGTTTTGAAATTCTTCTCCATTAAGAGCTGCCAATACATTGTCTGGTGCACAATCAAAGCTGTACATCGGGCCATATCCAAAACTAGGACCGATTTGACCATTTGGAACGAGTTCTCTGAAGCTTTGGATCGCCTTGGCGTTCGCCAAATTAATAATATGATTTGCTTCAAACATCCGTTTCACGTCTGACACATTAGGCGGATGCGCCTGCCAGCGATAGCCTAAAGCAGTAAAAACGTTCTGTTCGTTAAAGCTGACCCAATACTTTACTTTATCTTTAAATCTATCAAATAATATTCTGGCGTAATGGTCAAAATCATCAATTGCTTTGCGAGATTCCCAGCCATTATATTTATCTTGTAATGCCTGTGGAATATCCCAATGATACAATGTCAGCACCGGCTCAATCTGATGCGCTCGCAGTTCATCGATTAAATTTTCATAGAATTGCAGGCCAGCTTCATTGACTTCCCCCGCTCCTTCAGGAAGAATTCGACTCCATGCTACGGAAAAACGATATGCTTTCAAGCCCATTTCGGCCATTAACGCAACGTCTTCTTTGTAACGGTGATAGTGATCGACAGCAACATCTCCGTTTGTGCCTTCGAATGTTTTGCCGGGAATTTTGGTGAACTGATCCCAAATGGATGGGCCTTTTCCTTCGGCATCCCACCCTCCTTCAATTTGATAAGCAGCAGACGCTGCTCCCCAAAGAAAATTTCTCGGAAACGGATCTAATTGTCCATGATACATATGGTTACACTCCTTCAAAAATTATTTAGCTAGTTCTATATGCAATGATTGTTTTTGATTTCTAACTAATTGCAAGTGCTGCAAATGCTGTTCTGAGCCTTTGAATAATGGTAAATAAAGACTCAGCTCCTGATCTATTTGACTTTCGATTTCCAATTCCAATTTATTGGCTTCTAGGTCCCAGGTGAACTGATGAACCGTTACTTGATGCGGCAGCCGTACTCCTCGTATGGTTCCGCTTGGTATGGATGACGGTATTGCCCCTAACAAGGTTAATCTGTTATTACTATAATCTACGAGCATTTCGTGTACAACTTGCGGCATTGCACCATTGCCATCCACATTAAAAATATTCTGCTCATTATAATGTGACATCATTAATGAAGAGAAGAAGCAATTATTCGCAATTAACAAACGAAAAATATCATCAATCAGTGCCGGCATGTGAAACTGTGTTGCACAAAGAGCCGAGTGCATTCTGCCATGTGTCGATGACGTATCGCCATCTTCATTCAATAACCACGCTTCCAAACGTTTATCAAAGGCAATTCGCGATGCCTGCCACATGACAGGATCTGTTTCACTATTGAATTCTCTGCTTTGGAAGACCGGATATAAATGAGAGAAATGACGATGGTTATAGTTCTCCCCTTTATCCGGGGTTAACCATTCTTTCAGCGCTCCTTCTTCATTTATTTGATAGTTTGGTAACTTGTCGAACATCATTTGGAAGCTGTTTATTTTTTCATTTGAATACCCAAGAATTTGATATGCATCGATTAAGTTCGTCAGCACCTCTTTAGCAACAGCAATGTCTTGGGTCGCATTATCACCCGTACCATTCTCCGCGGAATAAGATGGTGTAAAACGGTAAGTACCATCCGCATCTTCCATAAGAAAATCTCGATAAAATTGAACGATTTCTTCAAGGAACGGAACCGACTCATGTTGTAAAAAGATCGTATCACCTGTAAAACGATAATATTGATAATACCAGTGAGCTAACCAGCCAGCGCCGCACGTCCACAGTACCAACGGCCAATCTTCGTTCCAGTGCATATGTTTGCCACTGTTACTAGAGTGAGCCGTTGCCAGAACACCACGCGCACCATAATATTTTTGGGCATTTTCGTGAAAGCCTGGTAGCAATTCTTTTATTAATCGGAAATAACCGTTAAGTCCTTCTGCTAAATCACTCGAAAGAGCGCCAGCAATGGAGAGCTGGACATTGGTATCAAAGGTGAAATCGCCACTCCATGCCGGCTCAAATGTTCCGGTCCATATTCCTTGCAAATTTGGCGTCAGTTCACCAGCACTGCAGATAAACATATAGCGGCCGGCATCATACATTTTTTCTAATAAAACAGGCGTCATCTGATCAGCTTGCTTTGCCTGATCAACTAAGGACCAAATCGGCTGCTTACGCTGATCATCTGTTGCAAGCTCTAACCGAACGCGATCAAACAAGTCACGATGAATCTTTTCATGTCTCTCGAACAGACGTTGATAGCTAAGCTGTTTTCCTGTTTTAGCCTTTATAATGCTTCGATCCGTAGCTTGCTGATAAGGTCTGATCTCCATTGTAATTAAAATCGGCTGGTCACTTTGCAAGTGAAAACCTGTTTCGTCGTCGAGAGGTTGCAGGTTACTTGCCTTCACATCAATCAGAACATCATAGCCACCATCACTATGCACATAATCAAAATGAGTATGCATGGTATGATGATGAATCATACTCGTTTGTTTCATTAATGGTTGCTGATAATCTTGTAAGCTGATCCTGTATTGACCTGGACTTAAGCAATGAATAATTTGATTGGTTTGCTGAGACACGAACGTTTTTCTAATAAAAGTTTGACCATTAACTTGATAAGATACCATTAATTCTCCTGTTTCATAATCGATACTACGCTGATAATCATAGTATGAATGATGATCAGTTTCCACATGTAAATGAAAGCCGGGATGAGATGGATCGCTCATTAACAGTCCCGGATATCCCTGCTCTTTTGCTTTTTGATAATAAAACGAAAGTGCTTTATCATAGCCTTCACGTTCTATGATCTGGCGAAACTCCGTTAAGTAAGCAGCCATTTCTGGTACGTCAAAACGATTCCCTTGTGGCAAATAAAGACGACAGTGATTGCCAATAATCGTATCTGAAACAGGATCCCCCATCACCATTACACCATGGGAGCCATTTCCACTCACTAATGCATCCTCCCATTTCATCGCCGGACTGTCCGTCCAGACACCTCTAGTAGGTACGTGTGTTGACACTTTTCTCATCCTTTCTGTAGTTGCACAGATTGTATAGATAATTGCTTATATTCCAAAATCAAATCAACCTTATCATCATGATGACTCTCAATATCTAGCAAAATATCTTCCCACTGACTTGAATGTACTTGCTTATAAGGCATATCCGTTTCATCATTAATATGAAATCGAATCGATCCCTTCCCTTTTAATCTGACTTTCAGTTGATTATTGTCAGCGACTTCTACATTTCTAAACAGTATTTTGCCACCATCTTCATCAGCTGTTACACAAGGTTGTTCTTTTTCTCCTTTTGTTAAGGTGATATTTTCATAATCATCATAATTCTCGGCCTGAGTCTCTGTTGCCAGTGTTCTACCGGTAATCTCTTCTCCTAATATCTCGATTGCTGTATAGGTATGAATAAGCTCTTCACTGGATTTCCCAATTGAAAACAGTACTTTCCCTTTTTCTAAAACAAATTGATTGATTCTGATATCAAATACCTGCAATTGATCCGCTCTGATGTTAAAGCGAAGAACACGCTCCTCACCTGGTTTTAGTGACACTTTCTCGAAAGCTGTTAATTGTTTGTTAGGTCTTTCATAGTAACTATCCGTAACGGTAGCATACAACTGGACAACCTCATCCCGAAGATAATCGCTTACATTTTTCACATTACAAGTAATGGTTACTTTTTCGTTATCGGAGATAGTCGTTTTATCCATCGAAAAGCTGTCATAACGAACCTCTCCGTAACTCAAACCATGACCGAATGAATATAAAATATTATCTTCTGCATATTGATACGTACGCTTACCTTTTCGAATATCATAATCGGTGATGGCTGGTAATTGCTCCGAATCCTTTGGCCATGTCATACTCAACCTTCCTGAAGGATTCGATTCTCCAAAAAGAATCGATGCAAGACTGGTTCCAAGCTCTTGTGAACCATGTGCACTGTACAATATCGCCGGTACATGATCCTGTGCCCAATTAATAGCGAAAGGATAACTGCTAATCACGACTACAATCATGTTCTGATTCACTTTGTATACTTCCTCTATCAAGCGCTGTTGATAGAGTGGCAGATTAATATGTTCACGATCTTCTGTTTCTTTTCCATTGACCATCGGATGATTGCCTACACAAACGATTGCTACGTCACTTTCTTTGGCAAGCTCAACCGCTGTTTGAATGCCATTATCTATGATTTCTTTTTCAAAGGTTGAACATGTATCATCTTTTACAACAACTCTTTCTTGTTCAATCGTTATCGGATGATCTTGCCAGTTCGACAGGCTATACTCCTTATCACTAGAGTTTTTGACACGTATTTTTTCTCGATTAAACCAATCAAATACTTCCTCTTTATCTGCTCGATACGTAGATTGTTTATCTGGTTGTGTCAAATAGCGATCAGTAGATAGACTTTTAAATACGTGCCAATCATTGCCCCAATCTTCATCCGTGACAACCGATCTGTTTTTATCATCAGAAATCGTCCAGTTGTTTGCTTGATCAAGGGACAAATATTGCTCGTTATCACTCGTTTTCCAGGCGATACGATCGAAGCCGTCATGGAAAACAATGTCAGCAGTCGTGAGGTTTTTTATTCCTTCTAAAGGTGTTATTTGATATGGTGAATAACCCGTATACCAGTCACGGAACACCTTATTCGAAGTAGGACCCAGAACTGCTAGTTTATTCATTTTTTCCCTGTTCAGCGGCAATAGGTTTTGCTCATTCTTCAACAAAACAATGGATTCATCTGTCACTTGTTTTGCCAGCTTTTGATGTTTTTCATGATTCAAAACAGTCTGCTCGATGTTGGCATAGGGATTTTTGGATGTATCCGCATCAAAATGACCTAAGCGAAAACGCACTTTCACGATACGACTTACTGCCCGGTCTATATCATCTTCGGATATTAAGTCACGATCACATGCATCCAGCGCGGCTTGTTCTACCAATTCTTTGTCGTCAACAAAACAGTCAATGCCTTTTTTTAATGCATCTGCCAGCGCTTCAGCAAACGTATCATAATACTGATATTCCTTTACATTAAGTGTTAAAGCACCACCATCACTAACAACAAATCCCTCCATTCCCCACTCGTCACGGACTATTTCTTCTATTTCTTGAATTTGCATACACGGAATGCCATTTACACCATTATAGGCAGTCATCATCGATAACGCTTTTGCTTCAGTAAAGGCAGGTTCAAACGCTTTCAAATAATACTCTTTTCGATTTCGAAGATCAATACTGTTGGAAGTATCTTCTCTACCTTTTTCATTATTATTACCGTAAAAATGCTTTGGAGCAGCTACTAATTTTACGTAAAATGGATCTTCTCCCTGCATTCCTTTAATTAAGGAAGCAGACAATTCTCCTGTTAAATGGGGATCTTCTCCGTATGCTTCTTCGGTTCTCCCCCATCTCGGATCTCTCTCCATATCAATCGTCGGTGCCCATAAGGTAAGTCCTGTTTTTTGATCTTTTAATTGATAAAACGCTCTCGCTTCATCACCAATTGCACTTCCAACCTGATGCATTAATAACTTGTTCCACGAATTGGATAGTCCAATCGGCTGCGGAAAAACAGTCGTTTTAATCCCTTGACGATCTACTACTCCGTGCGCCGCTTCTCCACCGATGAAATATTCTTTGATCCCAAGCCTCGGAATAGCACTCTGATGAGTACTTAACAGTGATATTTTTTCATCAAACGTTAACGCTTCCATTAATCCGGTTACGCGATTTTCTATAGAAAGCCCATGAGATTGGAATGCTTGATTTGTCATATAATCATACCTTTCATGATGAATTAAAAACCCCTTTAGGAAAACGGTTTCCTTTTCGACTAAAAAAATAAGATCGTTTACTGCCTGAATTAAGTACATTATAAATAACTTCGCTACAAAAAGCAATATCAAATGGTTTTATTGATGGAGGACAAATGTCTGCTTACCTGAGAAGTTGTCGCATTTTGTTTGCTTGTACAAAAGAATGATACAAATGTACAGTGTGTTCCTTGAGATTTGTCTTCTTTCCCGTTTATTGATACAAATCTTACTCGCTATCCTCTGGCTTTTGTTCCCTTTCTCGACTTTCGATACAAATCTCCCCTACCACCTTCTGACTTTTGTTTCCTTTCTCGACTTTCAGCACAGTCTATCGATCCCCCATAGTATGTTGTCTCTAATCACACCATTATGTGAAAAGTCACGCGCACAAAAAAACTGTTACCACATCCAATTGGTAACAGCTTGCGAAACTATTCGAAAAAGCGAAACTCACCGAAATGAAAATCGGAGCCTGGCAGGAATAAAAATGTGATATTCTGTAATCCCTTAACACGCTCCAGGTCAAAGATTTTTTCCTCATAGCCTTCTGTATAAGAAAACTCTATGATCTGATCACTTTCGCTTTGATCATCTTCAAAACGAAGATGGATTGTATTTTTTTCAATCGGTGAATGACCAGTAATAGCAATCTTACTAATTCCTTTTTCACCAAAGTCAAATCTCTCAAAAGTTAATGATACATTATTGCCTATATGTTCAACCGCTTCTGCCATTTTACGATATCGATCACCATAAATGTGATCTGCTTCCGCAGCTGGATTTGACTCAAATGCTCGATTCGTTTCCGCAAAAGAAAAACCTTTTATGTGCATTTTTTTATTCGTAACAAATGATAGTGAGCTAACACCTTTGATTTTTCTGGACAAATAATAAGTTTCAGCCTGATATACATTCCATTTGGAAGGCTTTTGATAGATAACATCAGCAAGTAATTCACTACCATCTTCCTCAGGAGTGCCCTCCCATATTTGCAATGGATATTCTTCAATGGATAATGCGAAAATCGGAATAGTAATCTTGTCCGATCCAGACGTACCAAAGTTAATATCACTAAATCTTATTACCGTGACCCCATCCCTGCTTGTGGCAACTCCTCGTTCGTTTCCGTTACCTACATCCCCCTCACTATAATCAAAGAGACCTGCTGAAATAAAGTCATATGGATCTTTATAAGCTGTGCCAATTCCTTCTGCATGAAATTCCAGTTCTGAAATCAGCTTTATTTTACTGGTGCCATTGGTACTGGTACAGCGGACACGGAATGTCCCGTCCCCTAATGCGGTAATCTTAGCGCTCTTACCAAAAGATTCGATCGTTGCTATATTAGAGGTGATCCCCGTATCTGTGACAACACTCCACTCCACATCCTGATAAGAGGCATTGGATGGCTGGATTGACGCACTTACGATCGACTCTTGTTGTTGATCATTCAAGTGTTGCCCCTCTTCACTTTGGATATTAATTTTTCGAACAGGGACTTCTTTTTCTTTTCCCATCACGATCGGTACATGTTTATTTTCCATCTGTGCTGAAATCCCTGTGACATCTTTATCTGTCGCAACAGATTGCATAACCAATTTCTTAGAAGCTATATTATCAGCTGTTACTTTCATTTCAATTTCGCCAGGCTGTAATGTTGCCGCGATAATCGCTAACAATTTTCCACTGAACAGTCTTCTGCTCGTACCTTTGTATTGATCATAATCAGTACTGTCTCCATTATCCAATCCGATTAACCTGCCAGCCCCTGATACTTGAACATGCACTCGATTCGAAGCATTCTCTACAGGATTACCTGCTTCATCTTCCATCATTATTTCTACAAAAATTAAATCCGTACCATTCGCTTCCATTCTCGACTTGTCTGGAAATAATCTTATCTTATTCGCTTCGCCAAAAGAATGCCTGCTTTCTGTTGCAATGATGCTGTCTTCTTCATCGTAAGCAAATGCAGTGATGGTGCCATTCGCATATGGCAGCTTCCACCACCCTGTCAACTGACTGCCATTCTGATAATTGGTATTAAATGTTCCAATCGTTTCACCATTAAATTGCAGCTCGACTTTGGGAGCATTCGAGCAGACCCGCACATCAATGATTTGCCCGTTATTAAAATCCCAATAAGGAAAAATATGAACCATTGGGGCTTCTTTATAACTGGTCCACGCTGCCTGATAAATATAATAGGAATCTTTCGGAAATGTAGCGGTATCAATTTGACCTAGATAGGCATTTTTTGTGTGGTAAGGCGTAGGCTCCCCCAAATAATCAAAACCACTCCAAATAAATTGGCCCAATGAAAAAGGACTGTCTCGTTCTGCAATAATACAAGCTTCCGTTGATTTAGCGCCCCAGCTCGTCGCACTGTTTCCTAATGCAGAACATTGTTCATCGTCATCAGTTAGAATGGATTTCTCAAAAGGAAAATGATAAATCCCTCTGCTTTGGACAATCGAAGCTGTCTCACTGCCATAAATGATCCAATCAGGATGTTCCTGATGATGTTGATGATAATACTTTTCTCCATAATTATAGCCAGCTACTTTGACCAAATCGGCACAGTTCTGGGCATTTTTCCACGGCATATAGTTTGAACCTATTGTCATAACGGCATTTTCTTTCGGATCAAATTCCATCACATAATCCATTAATTGCTCCGTTAAAAAGAGTCCTCTCTCATCCGCATGTGTGTCGTATATTTCATTTCCGATACTCCACATTAATAGACTTGGATGATTGCGATCTCTCTTGACCCAGCTTTTCACATCATGATAAGACCAATTCGGAAAAAATCTTGCATAATCATAAGGAGTTTTGGACCGTTCCCACATATCAAATGCCTCTGTTACAATGAGAAACCCCATTTCATCTGCCATTTCCATCAGCTCTTTAGCAGGCATATTATGGGCAGTGCGGATCGCATTTACCCCCATATCTTTTAAAATGTTCAGCCTCCTTTTAAGAGCATTTCGATTAAATGCCGCTCCCAATGCTCCTAAATCATGATGCTCATTTACGCCGTTCAGTTTTATATGTCTGTTATTGATATAAAAACCTTGCTCCGGATCAAAATAAACCTCTTTAAAACCAATTTGCTGCTTTTGTGTTTCGATAATCTCACCATTACTTATTTTTCTCATTTGTGTGGATAACTGATAAATACTTGGCGTGTCCACGTCCCATAAACCTGGCGAGGAAAGTTCAAACGATAACTGACTTAAACGATCACCAGGTAATACTTGTTCTGCAACAGCATGAATCACCCCATCATCTTTCATTAAGGTATGTGATATTTCTACCGGCTCATTTATTCGCAGTTCTGTATCGATCTCTACTTTCCAATCGTCTTCATTTTTGAATGTAGAAACATAGATACCATCCGTTTCTATATAATTGGAGCTTCTCTGCTTTAACCAGACATTCCGGTAAATCCCAGCCCCTGTATACCATCTGCTATTCGGGCTTTGGTATCTGACTTTAAGTAGTATTTGATTGTTGCCACTGATAAGATATTCGGTAATGTTGTGTTCAAATTTCGAATAACCGTACTTCCACCCCCCGACAAATTGATCATTTACATACAATACAGAATCCATATATACCCCTTCAAAGCACAACAGTACGTCGTTTTTATCCGATGAATAGTGAAAAGCTTTTTTGTACCAGCCGATACTGTTTTCATAAAGGTTTTTGGTATTATAGATTAACCAGTCATGTGGAACATCCACAGGTGAAAAACTAAGTAATGAAGCTGAATCAGTTTCCAACGAACTTTTGGCGAACTGCCAATTATCATTAAATAATTTGATTTGATTTAACATTGCTATCTCCTTCCATAGATATTGGTCGTTCCGTGAATTCCCCATCTTTTTCTGCTTTAACAAAACTAACAGCTACATCCTGGATGATTGGTTTCGTATTCAGTATCAATAACCAGGCAACTAAACTAGCAAAAAGCAAAATGATAAAATCCGTCGTCATAAACATCAACACAATCGTCAGAAAAAGAATCCCAGCATTTCCTGTAGACCTTTTGATCCAGGTAACTAAATAATAGATAGACAATCGATAACTATCTCTGATTCGGAATTGATAATGGGTGATTAGTAGTAATGCATACAAAGAAAAAATCACAAGCAAAAACAATCCAACAAGAAAAATTCCACTTAATATTTGATTGGTCGTAGTCGGATTTTGATTAAAGTATTGAATATCAATCAATAAAATAAAAAACACCGTAACAATAGGTAACCAAACCTTCAAACTGTCCATAAAGTTCTTTTTATAAGCGGTAAAGAAAATTTGAAATGGTGTCATTTCCCTGTTCGTTATCTGATTTAAACTGTAAAACAATGCTGCAAATGCCGGTCCTGCAGGAATAAAAGCAACAAAGTAAAGGATTGCATTAGAGATCGTAGGTACTAGAAAAATAAGGGAACCAAACATCAATATATTGGACAGTAAAAAAAATAGATTTAAACACATCAACCAGTACACATAGTTGGAAAAACGATAAAACCCACCTTGGTATAAATCCATTAAAAAAACTCCTTTCTTTGATGAAATCAGGCAAATGAAATACAACGCTTGTTTGCTTGATATGTTATCGATGTGCTTGAAATATGAGTTCTTAGTAATTCAGATATATATTTCATACCGCTTTCTTCACTTTCAAGATGCCCAATAATGATCGCTGCTTTATTTTCACCTATTGTTATAGCGTCACGAATATATTCTGGTGTCTCCCACTCGGGCCCTTCTCCATAAATCACCAGATCTGCCTGATCGACTTCACAAGCTGGAATCGTGTTGGCCGCATTTCCCCGAAATCCTACCATTAAAGCAATTCTTTCAACCGGTTTAGATAAATCACCAATGTACCTTACATAAGGCAGTACCAGTTTTTGTTTCAGTTCTTGTATAATATCAGACAAACTATGATCAGCTACTTTGAACAGTGAATACGTATCTCTGTGTATCTCCAAATTGTTCTGCCATCTTAATCTATCGATCAACCCTTGCATAATACCATCTGGCCGATACTGATGGATATGATCATGTAAACGAAAAATGGCAAGGTCATTTTCTACTATCAGTCTGTGTTTTCTCTGATAAATAATGTTATTCTCCCGATATAGATTGTTTTGATGACTGTAATAAATACCTTCATGACAAATAAGTAAGTCAGCGTTACTTTGGATTGCTTGTTGAATGACCTCTATCGTCGGCATAAACGTTACGACTATTTTACTTACATCCTGTTCCGGCTTGCCATATAATAAAGCATCACTTGAATTTTCAATTAGTGGAGCATACTGTTTTAGTATTTTTATTACCTCATCAACTGTAAGCATTAAGAACACCTCCTCTAAACACCTGAATAGCCATTTGTGAAAAACAGCATAACACGGGGAATAAGCCCCGTGTTACCTGTTGTTTTATTTGTTATTTTGGTACACACTGTTGGCATGGTCCAAGTAGCCTTGTAAGTTTTTCCCTTCTAATTCTTTTACATAGTTGTCCCACTCATCCATACTTCTATCACCAACAATAAATTTCAAAGTATTCTGTTCCACCGTGTCTTTTATCGGTGTACTCAATAAGGATGCCTGTTCTAATTGTGGTCCATCATAAGGGATAGCCGGGTCTGGTAATAAAAGCTCTTTTTCATGCATCGCATTTTGGAATTCAATTTCTTCTTCACTAAACATGGAATGAAGTAACTCTGTAGAACCACCATAAGAGAAGTTACCTCCAGAAAAACCATAATCAATCTGCAGATGGTTTTCGGCATCTGGATTCATGCCACGGAACGTAACATCATCAGCTAATTGCTGTTCATCATTTTCCTTCGTGTACGTTTCTCCCTCTACTCCCCACTTAGCAAATTCTAAACCTTCATCACTATAGAGGAGCCAATCAATGAATTGCAGCATCGCTTCAAAATTTGGGTCTTCAGCTGCCGCTTTTGAGAACATGATACCATTCTCCAATTTCGTTCCTTCCAATAATTGGCCAGCCGGTCCACCAGGTACTACAATTTTTTTTATTTCATAGTTACCTTCTCCCAGTGTCTCATTCATCGTCGTTCTGTATTGCGTTAACGTTTGACCGTTCGTATTAATAACAAATGACTCACCACTTGTAAATTTCTGAATCGCTTGATCGTCTTCCTGTGTAACACTTTCTGGATCTAATAAGCCTTTCTCTATCAACCCATTAAAATATTCAATCATAGAGCGATATTCATCTGATGTTGGGGCAAAAATGAACTCATCCGCTTCTTCATCATAATCCAGCATATTACCCAGACCCCACCCTGCTCTAGTACCAAATCCAGTTGCTGCAATATTCAAAGTACTGTTAAATTGAAAACGATCTGAGAATGGATATTTATCCGGATAAGCCTCTTTCATTTTGGAAAGCATTGTTTCTACTTCTTGCCATGTAGTAGGCTCTTCCAATCCTATTTCTTCTAAAATATCAGTTCTCACTGCCAGGCTGTAATCTGGCCATACTTCTTCATGAATACCTGGCAGTACATAGTACTTACCATCACGTTGTCGCAACCCATCCAAAAATGGTTCAATATTCCATTCTTTTACCTTTTGTTGATAATGCGGCATCATATCCACGTAATCACTAATCGGTATAATCGCACCTGACGCTACAAACTGTGTCTCTTCTCCTGGATAAGTTTTTGGAATAATGTAAGGTGCATCACCTGAGCTCAATAATAAGCTTCGTTTGTCGGTATAATCACTCATTGGTACCGATGTAATATCTAAAGA
Source organism: Gracilibacillus caseinilyticus (assembly GCF_022919115.1). Lineage (NCBI taxonomy): Bacteria > Bacillati > Bacillota > Bacilli > Caryophanales > Bacillaceae > Gracilibacillus > Gracilibacillus caseinilyticus. Next base: position 4,265,735 of record NZ_CP095072.1, read on the forward strand.
CACATTCGTTTTTTCTTCTAATGCTTCAAAAAATAACCAATCCTCTTTTAATGGATAGTTCGGATGATCACTAAACAATGTTGAAAATGTGACTGGTTCCGTTGCTTTAAAACTGTCCCCCACTCCATAATCCTCCATGGAGGCTCCGGATCCAGGTTCTACGGACGTTTCATTCTCCGATGTTTCAGAATCATTACAGGCAACTAGTCCAGCTAAAAAAACAACTAATGAAAGCGTCGTCATCTTACTTAACAATTGTTTCATTTTACTTTCCCCCTTCTTATTATTACGATGAGCTTCATCCAATAAGACACGCTTGACCGTTTTAGCAACCACCCCCTCAAGTGGTTTTGCCTGATTATCCTTTCACTGAACCTAACATGACACCGGAAACAAAGTACTTTTGGATATACGGATAAACCATCAATATTGGTATAACAGTTAAAACCATCGTGACAGATTTTATATTCGCAGATATTTGTACTAAATTATCTGCGCTTGTCGCACCAGTTCCAACGGTTGCTTCTGCACCTTTAATCATATTTCTTAAATAAATAGATACCGGGAATAAGTCTTTTTCGGTAAAATAAATAAATGCTTGAAACCAAGAATTCCAGTGGGTTACGGCATAAAAGAGAAACATTGTCGCTATGATAGGTTTTGATAGCGGTAAGACAATTCTGAATAGTATCCCAAAAGTACTGGATCCATCCATAATAGCTGCTTCTTCCAATTCGTCTGGAATATTTTCGAAGAACGTTCGCATAATCAACATATTAAACACACTGATTGCATTTGGAAGCACGATCGCCCAAATACTGTTCCCTAATCCTAAAGAAGTGACAAGTACATAATTGGGGATCAGGCCACCATTAAAAAACATAGTAAAAACAAAAAATAATGTTAAAAATTTTCGTCCTTTTAATCTGGTTTTCGATAATGGATAGGCTATCATCGTGGACAAAATGAGTGAAATCAAAGTGCCGACAATGGTGTAAACTACTGTGTTTTTATAATTTAACCAGAACACTTCGTCAGACATAATTACTTTATATGTTTCGATATTAAATCCCTTCGGCCATAAACTAACTTCACCCGCATTAATATACGCTTCTGAACTGAATGATTGGGCAACTATATTGACAAACGGAAACAATGTTATAAATACAACCAGTAACAGAACAGCTACATTAAAAACTTTAAATATTTTATACTGCCAAGATTCTTTCATTGCAATACCTCCCCTACCATAAACTGTTATCTGTAATTCTCCGAGATAAGTAATTCGCGCCCAGGACTAATACCAAACCAATAATCGATTCAAATAAGCCAATTGCAGTACCATAACTGAAACTCCCTGACTCTAGGCCGACACGGTAAACATAGGTAGCTATAACATCTGCCGTTTCATAGGTTAATGGATTATATAAGAGTAATACCTTTTCAAAACCAATTTGCAGGAAGTTACCGATGTTCAAGATCAGTAAAACAACAATGGTCGGAAGTATTCCTGGAATCGTGATGTAGATTGTTTGTTTCCATCTGTTCGCCCCATCGATTCTAGCTGCTTCGTACAACTCTTGATTAATACCAGTCAAAGCAGCCAAGTACAAAATGGCTCCCCAACCTAACGTTTGCCATAAGTCAACGCTTACAAAAATCGTTCTGAACCATTCTGGCAACTGCATAAAACTAATTTTATCGAAACCAATGCCAGCTAACAGACTATTGACAGGACCATTCAATGCTAACAATTCAAACACCATACCAGCTACAACGACTACTGAGAAAAAATGCGGCAAGTAGGATGCGGTCTGCACAAAACGTTTAAACATCCGATTTTTGAGTTCATTTAACAATAGTGCAAAAATGATAGGTGCTGGAAATGTAATGACTAACAGTAAAAACGCCAAGATAAAAGTATTGGCAAATACATTGTAGAAGGTTGGATCATTTAAAAACATTTTAAAATATTGCAACCCAACCCACTGCTCACCAAAAATATTTCCCCCTGGGATGAATCTTCTAAAAGCAATAATGTTCCCGATCATAGGGACATATTTAAAAATAATTAAATAAATTACGGGTAAACCAATTAATGCATACAATTGCCAATCCTTCTTAATACTTCTCCACAGACTGTTTTTCAATTTTTGATTTTGTTTTAACTTACTAACACCTTCCATACCATACTCCTTTCTTAAGACAAGGTATTTAACACAAAAAAGAAAAGGCTTACATTATTGCTCTAAAAAATACTCTAGTCGTACTAGTATACAAGTTTGCGTAAAAATCTTTGTTTGTCAGATAAACTATGTTGCTACGGTTATTGTAAATCGGTATCCTTTCTTTGTCAACATGCTAGTATGGTAGTATTTGAAAATGATCAATTTAGCCTAACTATTATGGAAGTTTGCCTTCATACTTTTAATAGATGCGAGACTTTAGTACGATACAGTAGCTTTATACGTAAAAACAAAAAGAGAGGAAAATCAGAAGATTTTCATCCCTTTTTGTTACAAAATCCACAGATAAAATACTATCATATGTGAATGACAGGTAAATTCTTTTATTTACTTCACCGCCCCAAGCGTCATCCCTTTCACAAAATAACGCTGTAAAAACGGATAGATCATGATGATTGGTAAACTTGCCACGATCGTCATTGTAGCCTGGATTGACTTTGGTGTTACCATATTGGATTCTCCACCTGCAGAATTAGCAAAGGCTGATGCCATATCGCCACTCGACGTCGTGCTTGAATTTTGCAAGATTTTCATTAGCTCATATTGTAAAGTCGTCAGATGCTCTTGACTGGAATTATATAGAAAGACATCAAACCATTGATTCCATTGAAAGACAGCTACAAATAATGCAACTGTGGCTAATACTGGTAATGACAAAGGTAACACAATCTTGAAGAAAATCTTAAAATCACCAGCTCCGTCAATTTTTGCTGATTCAAAAATACTGTTTGGCAGCCCCTCTATAAAAGAGCGCATAATAATTAAGTTAAAAGCACTAATTAACGTTGGTAAAATGTATACCCAAAAAGAACCGATTAAGTGTAAATCTCTCATCAACAGAAAGGTTGGAATTAATCCACCATTAAAATACATTGTCATAATAAAAATGATCGTGACCGATTTTTTGAAAATGAAATGTGGCTGAGCTATCGCATAGGCCACCATTGCAGTACAGAATAGACCAACTCCAGCGCCGACAATCGTTCGTAAAACGGAAATGAAAATAGCCTGATAAATCGCTGCCTTTTCAAACACATGCTCATAATTATGCCAAGTGAATTCTCTCGGCCATAAATAAATTCCACCACGGACAGAATCGGTTGCATCATTTAATGAAATAGCAATTTGATTCAAAAAAGGATATAACATAAACACACATAAGATAATCATAAAAATAATATTTGATGTGTCAAAAATAAGATCTTCTTTCGTTCGCATATAGCTTGCTTTTTTGCGTTTTTTCAACATATTGTCTCCCTCCTAGTACAATCCGCCTTGACCCATTTTTTTTGAAAACGAATTGGCTGCGATTAAAAAGATAAAACTGATAACTGTTTTGAACATACCTGCAGCGGTTGCCAATGAAAAATTAAACATCGAAATACCATATTTAATAACAAAAACATCAATGTTTTCTGAGTATTCGACGTTTTGACCGTTTCCAAGTAAGTACTGCGGTTCAAAACCAGCTTCTAATATATAGCCAATGTTCATAATCAACAGCACGATAATAACGGATTTCATACCAGGAATCGTAATATAAAAAATTCGTTGAATGCGAGAAGCGCCGTCTATTTTAGCTGCCTCATATTGTTCCTGATCAATCATCGAAATCGCAGCAAGATAAATAATTGCATTCCAGCCGACATTTTTCCATGTTTCGGCAGCACCTAAAATACCCCAGAAATATTCTCCAATTCCTAACCAGAGAATCTCATCATCTATTAACCCTAATCCCATTAGAATTTCGTTAATAATGCCATCGATAGATAATACCGACGATACTAAAGCAGCAGCGACAACCCATGAAAGGAAATGCGGTAAATAACTGATTGTCTGGACCACTCGTTTAAACTTCATATTCGATAATTCATTAATTAATACTGCTAGCGTAATTGCCGTGACAAAACCTAAAACCAGATTGATCAAACTCTGTGCCAGTGTATTGCGCAACACACCGAGAAAGCGGTCATCTGTAAATAAAAAGGCAAAATGCTTAAACCCCACCCATTCCTGATCGGAAAAATTTAATGCCGGTTTGAAATCCTGAAAAGCCATCGTCCAGCCCCATACCGGTAAATATTTAAAAATGAACACCCAAATAATAAACGGAACCGTCATCCATAATAGAGCTTGTTGATCTTTACACTTTTTCAAAAAAGCTTTCATACCTTTATTTTTAATTGGTATCGATTTGGTTTTATTTTCTAACGTATTTGATTCCATCGCCATAGTACTCCCCCCAACTAATAGTTAAACCTGCTTTGCATTTTCGGACCATCTGGCAAAATTTTCGCCTTTTTTAAACTTTAGGAAGTATAAAATTTTATCAGAGTAGTAATTCGTCGTGGTAAAAATTTCCAGGAACAAGATAAGAAAACTATGGCTTTCACCAGTACTTGGCGATAAGCCAAGTTTCCTTTATTCTTAAAGATGGTCCGAACATACAACTCTTGATACAAAATGAGTCCTTATTATCTTCGAGCAAAGGGGAAGGCTGAATAACACAGCCTTCCTTGTTTTTTTTATTCCTTACTGCTTTCCATTAATTTTGCTTTATTTTGGACAAAATCGGTTATAACTTTTTCATATGCCTCTTTCGGCAGGCTTGAAAACTCATCTGTATACGCTCCCCATTGATTATCGAATTCGCCTGGGTCTGCGAAGATGATTTCAGGGAATTTTCGTTTCATTAAATCATCTAATTGTTGTTCATAAAGCTGTGCTTCCGAACCTGTTTCTATCGGTGCATCGTATGCTGGATACCAAGGACGTTCATCTGGTTCAGAGAATAATCCTGTGAACGTTTCGATCTCGTATGCTTCCAGAAATTCATTATCCCCTTCGTCATACATCATGCTGGCAACTTCCTCTTGTTTTGGAGGCTCAACAGCATTACCGTCTGCATATTCACCATTCATTCGTGGCCATCCCCATTCAAAGTAGGAGAAACCAAAATTGTCACGGAATTCTGTTTTGGAAGTTTCTTCAATTTGTTCTTCTGTACGGTAATAACGACCATCTTCGTCCACTTCGTATGTTTCACCTTCGATGCCCCATGTAATCAGCTTTTGTGTTTCTTCCTTCGCTATGTGATCGAGAAATTTCATAATACGAATCTGATCCTCTTTCGGAGTTCCAACCGTAATTCCAATACCAGGTGATGCTGTAAAACCGATTGGATCTAAGTACTGGTCTTTGACATCTTCATCGAACACAACCGGGAAGCCCATATAATCGTTATATGGATCTTCGTCTTCTTGTAACGTGTTTAACGCCTGCCCGACTTGCCAACGATAATCAAAGAATCCTACTACTCTTCCAGAAGTGATTTTTGCCAGATATTCATCATAATTTTGAGTAAATGATTCTTGGTCAAATAATCCTATATCATTCACTTCATTTAATTTTTGTAACCAGCGTTTCGTAATGTCTTTGTCATTGTAAACTTCCGCTTCTTGTGTTTCCATATCAATCAATGCGCCACCATCGTTTGGATAGCCTGCTAAATGCATTGGCTGGTTAGACAGAGCAAAAAAGCGCCAATCATGTGTTAAAGCAGTAAAGCCAATAGTATCGGCACCATCAATTTGTGGATTCGCTGCGGTATATTCCTCAATAATATCGAAATACTCATCTAATGTTTTTGGTTCAGGATAGCCTAATTCTTTCAATACATCCCGCTTGATCCACCATGCACCTTGATTAAGGTTGGCAGGTTTTTTGTACCCGTGTGCAGCACCAGAAGAAATAACATAAATATTGCCATCATCACGCTTCATCATTTCTAAATAGGGACCGTACATTTCTTTCAGGTTTGGTGCATATTCATCAATCAGATCATTTAGTGGAATAAACCCACCCGCATCAATAACAGCGTCTGTTGATTGCTCAGCATTTAGTAACGTCGGATACTCCCCACTGGCAATCATGGTTCCAATCTTCTGATTCACGTCTCCTACGATATGTTCAATGTCAAAATTAACTCCTGTTTCCTCTTCAAACATTTGCCCTAACGTTGTCTCTGATGTATTAATATCCTCACCGGGACCAGATGCATCAAAGAAGTGATAGGTAAAGGTTTCGCCACTATCCTCACCGGTTTCTGTGTTTTCGTTCTCTGCATTGTCCTCACTTGCTTCTTCACTATCTCCACTACACGCCGCTAAGACAAAGATCAGTGAAACCAACAGAAGTACTAACCAGACATTCTTTCTGTTCATCTTGCATTCCCCTCTCCTTAATAAACCTTGTTTGTAAGCACTTTCATTTTATCTGTTATGGAGCTGCATTGTTACCTACCAAACTTTAGAGGAAACTTTGAAAAATTAAGCTAGTTTAGAAAAAGAGTAACGATCTCGTCCATGTGCTGAAAAAATCCCCTACACCTTTTAGAAAAACCCGGCATTCCCCCATCTTTAGCGAGTGCCGAGTTTTTCTTATACTTAGTACATTATAAATTTTTACCACTTTCTTGAACTTCTTCATCCCTAAAATTTAATCCGCTCAGTGCTAACTAACGTAAGAATATATATGTACAACTACCTATATTACGGATTATGTTAACTAGCGTTGAATCCACATTGAAATGTAGTTAGAGGTATAATGCCACTCCGGTCAACCACTTCGCGTCCTGCGGAGTATATTTCCGGAGCTTTGCTAAGCAGATAAAACATTTCAAAATTATAACGTTATAATATAGTTTCACTTGACACCGTTTTTTTAAGAACCTACACTTTTCTTTTCACAATCTAAAGCTAAAATATTACACATACTTACCTCATAAGAAAAAACAGCTCTTTCTTTTCTTACTAGAAACGTTTGGAAGCACACTTCTGGAGTTTTTATACACAAGTACCATTTGTCACTCATACTTGTATTATCTAGCTTTTTTCTAGTGCTTTTCTACATTTTCGAGTACATCTAAAGGAATATAGCCCACTCAGTAGGCTACATCATCTGCTTTCATCGGTATTTTTAAAATGATCGTAGTTCCATGATCCTTTCTTGTCTTTATTTGTACATCAAAGCCCTCCTGATAATACATTTTCAATCGTTGAAAAACATTGGAAATACCGATCCGCTCCCCTGCAATTTCTTCCTCATGCAAAGATTGTATGATAGTTTGATATTTGTCTTTCGGAATACCTAATCCATTATCTCGTATTTCAACGATAATGTGATCGATAGCTTGTTCCACCACAATGTTAATTATTCCGCCTGCCTTCAATGGCTCTATCCCGTGGATGCTCGCGTTTTCGACAAAAGGAATAATCGACATATTCGGAATTAACACATGCTCGATCGCATCATCAAAATGAATATCGTATTGCATTTTGTCTCCAAATCGGTATTTTTGAATCTCCAAGAAAGCATGGATCAATTGCAGCTCTTCACGAACAGTGACAAAATCTCTGTCCCATGTAATCGAATTTCGCAGAAGCTGGGCCATATTATGTATAATCGTGGCTGTTTCCTTCTCATGTTTCAATAAACTTCTCATTCTGATTGTTTCTAATACGTTAAATAAAAAGTGTGGATTAATCTGACTTTGTAATGCTTTCAATTGCGTCTCTTTCTTTTGTAATTCCAAATCCTTCTTTTGGATACGCACAATATATACATCATTGATTAAGTCCTTAATCTTTTTTGTCATGCGATTGTACTCTCTTGTCAACACACCAATTTCATCGTTAAAGGTCTTCCCTGGGATTAGTTCGAATTGTTGATCCTTTACTTTTCTCATTTTTCTAACGATAGTATTCAGTCGAAAGTGAATATTCCCGGCAATGTAAATAATAAATAAAGTTGGTATCACAAAATTCCACAATGCTAAATATAAAATCGACGGGATCGAATTCCGTACTTCCGCTAACAGATTCTTTTCCGGTATAACTCCGACCATCTTCCAGTTAGACATATATTGCACATCATATTCCTCTTCAAATAAAATGGCATCTTTCGGAAGGTCTACAGCATCATATGCAGCATAAGAAGACCGCCACAGCATTGAATCATCAGTGGAGTATTCGATGTTGTTTTCCTCATTAACCAGGTATATTTTCCCTTCAAATGTTTCAGTGGCAAACAACTGTTCAATAAAACGTTCATTTAAGTTAATCATCACAATTTTCTCATTGTTGGAACGCCCTGTTGCGTCTAATGCTCTGACTACTACAAACTGGTCTAATTCTCCATCATTTGCAAGCTTCCTGGTGACTACGGGGTATTTAGATCTGAATTCGCTTGTTGATTGATACCAATGTGATGATTGTTGTTGTTGATCAATGGAAAAAATACCACCAGCTGTTATGACAGTTGGATTGTCCGTGTACAAATGAATCGATCGAATCGAAGAGTACACAGGTGTATATTTATTTATATCACGAAAATTGTTATTATAAGCTAAAATAAAATCAACAGGAGAATCATAGCTCGTGTCTAACAGCTTATTGACAAATGCATCTGCATATAAAACAGATGCTATCCCAACAGCGTCTTCTACCCCCTGTTTGAAATTGGTAGCCACCTGGCGCAAAGCCAGTTCATTATCATGAATCTTTTGGGTGCGGACATTTTCAGACGTTACATTATAAAATATGACATTTGTTAATATAATGGGTAGAAAGACAGAAAACATATAGATTAGCAGCAATTTATTCCGGATTCTTATGTCATTAAAATGGATTTTTTTCATTCTTTACCTGCTAACTTATTCGGTTTAATAATTTTTTTCGATATTGTGATGGTGTAGAATTCACAATTTTTTCAAACTGCGTAACGAAATAATCCGGGTTGGTAAATCCTACATTCTCTGCTACTTCATATACCTTCAAATCAGTTGTTCGAAGCAATTTCTTTGCCTCATCCATCCGCACTGTCAGAATATAATCTTTGAAATAAACACCATATGTTTTCTTAAATAATTGACCCATGTATACCGGATTCATATAAAATGTATTAGCAATTGATTTTAATGTTAATGGCTGATCATAATGCATATGAATATATTTTTTTATTTGATAGATAGTACCTTGCCCATTGTTCTGATACGCCTGATGTAAAATCGATGCAGCATCCATGATAAAGGCATACCATAACCTTGTTAATTGCGAAAGGCTTAAAGAATACTGATCCCACTCTAGCATCTCCTTCAAGTTCGAAATGTTCTGTTCATCCGCATCAGCTTCTTTAATTGATTTTAAGATCTTATGATTTAGTCGATTTACCATGGTACATAATGCGTCTCTAGCAAAATACAACTCTCTGCATGCATCGATCATTCTTCTCAATTGTTGATCGATACACTCTTTATTTTTTTCCTCGATAAATTCAATCATGTCATCATAATAGGCTTGGTCGAGATCAATAAAAAACACTTCTTTTTCTTTTGTCATCGATGTGGTTATAACTGATGCATCAAATAAGTATTTGTATTGCACATTATTTTTCGCTTTTTTATAAGAAGAGGGTAACTTTTCTACTTGATTAACGGTATCGCCACAGTAAATGTGCACATCCATTTCGAGTAATTGATACCAATCACTTAAGAAGTTGTTAAGATGCAGGTTATTTTCCGATAAAAATCTGTCATTGATCACTAGCCCAAGGCAGTTCATTTTTTCTTCAAACAGGATAAAATGCTGGTCCGCTTTCATCTTCTGCAAAGATTGTTCCATTGTTTTAAAACATTGATGATAATCAACATGCAAGCCATTTATTTCTACCTTCATGTAGGTATACGTATTCTCAGAGAAGAAAGGATGTTGGGATTGATGTTCACACCATTCCTGACCGCATAAAATCAGCTTCCTAACAAATGATACCGCTTCCAATTTTCCTTCTTTTTGTTTCCATAGATTTTCTTTTTTGATAGTAGATGCTATTCTTTCTAATGTCTGATGAAATTCATTTTGATCAATTGGCTTTACAATAAAGTCTTTCACACCGTATCGTAAAGCTCGCTGTGCATATTGAAAATCATTGTAACCACTGATCACGATAAAGTTTGGTGTATGCTCTATTGTTTCTCGGCAATGTTGAATTAAATCGAGACCGTCAATCACTGGCATTCGGATATCTGTTACAACAAGGTCTGGTTTGAGCTTCATAATATCAGCCAGTGCGTCTTCTCCATTATCAGACTCGCCACAAACAATAAAACCATATGACTCCCAATCAATTAACGTACGAATACCTTTGCGCACAAAAACATCATCATCTACCAAATAGACTTTATGCATGTTTTTTTGCTCCTTTCCTGTATTCTTTTTCAAATAGCATCTGCTGTTTCTTTTCGAATCCTTCAAATGCCATAATGGACAACCTGGTTATGATGTAGAAGGTAAGACTAATACCGATCACAGGCAGTAATCCTGGAATAAATCGCCATAAATACTGCAACAGAAATAATGCTGTAAACATAATAACCGTGATGAGAGGGCTGAATGTCCCCAAAATTAATGCATGTTTAAACGATTGCGGCAACGAAACTTGAAAATGAGCAAAAGTAGGAAATATATACATTAATGTGATGAGAAAGCATATGCCAAAAAGAATAAATGCTACTAAATACAAGGATTGTAAAGATGTTTGGTTATGCATAATCCATTGATAATCAATCACGAAAACATAACCAATTGCTAGTAAGAGATAACCGATCAGGTTGGCTTTTATGAAAATTTGTTTATAAGCCTTGAAAAATGTTTTGTGAAAAGTCATACTTTCCTGTTGCATGCACCACTCTCTCATCGTAATCACTAGTGCCATTGTCGCCGGAAAAACACCGAGCACTACCAAACCTGCTAATGATGACAACATCCATAATACATTCAAATACATTAGCCACATCAACCACTCTAAAAACCGATAAAACCGGTTTGAGTTTATTGATTTATCCATTGCACTACCCCCCATTGGAAACGCTTTAATTTTCAAAGAAAAATATATACTTTGTTCATCCGTTGAACATACTCATTATAGTATACTTTCATTATGAAGAAAAGATGTTTTTCTTATTTTATCATTTATGGATATTTATTCTATCGAAACATTGTTAATACCACAGTTACAATGAAGGAGGAAAAACGATGAAATTAAAATCTGCAAATCTATCAAGCCATCACGACAATCTATTAGGAGCTATGGTTATACTAAGTCTGAAGTTAACAAGAGAGTGCAAGATACATGGGATATGCTGTTTGATCCAGAGCATGATGATACACGCATCTATTATTCGGCAGGAGAAGACTTGGGATACATGTTAGATACAGGCAATGATGATGTACGGACAGAAGGTATGTCTTATGGCATGATGATGGCGGTCCAAATGGATCAAAAAGAAGTGTTTGACCGATTATGGAATTGGTCGATGACTTATATGTTTATGGAGAAAGGGGTAAATGCCGGATATTTCGCCTGGTCTTGTCAACCGGATGGGACGAAAAATGCTTTTGGTCCTGCACCAGTTGGAGAAGAATACTTTGCCCTTGCGTTATTTTTCGCTGCACATCGTTGGGGAGAGGGCACAGGAATCTACGAATATAGTAAACATGCGAAAGATTTACTTCATCGTTGTCTCCATAAAGAGGAAGAAGATAATGGCTATCCGATGTGGAATCCTGAAAATAAACTGATCAAATTCGTACCAAGTGTTGAATTTTCTGATCCATCTTATCATTTACCGCATTTTTATGAATTATTTGCGTTGTGGAGTTATGAAGAGGATCAAGCATTTTGGCGTCAGGCAGCCATTAACAGTCGGCAGTATATTGCAACATCTGCTCATCCTGTCACAGGCTTAGCTCCGGAATATGCTTTTTATGATGGGACACCAAACCATGTTCGAGGCTTTGGCCATTTTTATAGTGATTCCTACCGAGTCGCCTGTAATATTGGCTTAGATTATTTGTGGTTTCAGGATAATGCCTGCCCTGTCGTTGTTGCTGAAAAGATTCAGTCCTTCTTCGCTGATAAACTACCAGATGAATTTAGAAGATACGCGATTGATGGCACACCGTTAGAGGATAAGGCACTTCATCCGGTTGGTCTCGTTGCCTCGAATGCAATGGCTTCCTTAGCGACAAAAGGTGAAAACGCCAGAAATGCTGTTGATCTCTTCTGGAATACACCAGTAAGGACGGGGCAAAGAAGATATTATGATAATTGTTTATACTTTTTCAGTTTGTTAGCGCTTAGTGGAAATTTTAAAATTTGGTATCCAGCTGAATAGACCGAAGAATATTTGGCGTGAACAAACTATTAGGTAAGAAAAACCGGCCATATACCCACCCGGTCTTACTATCTTTTGTGTATATAGCTACCTATAATATGGATTATGTAAAGTAGAACTGTCTGAATCGTGATAATTTTGATAGTTTATATGTGCGTAGCAAAGCTCCGGAAATATGCTCCGCGTCCTGTGGGGCACGGCTTCAGCTAGGCTACTACTTGAACAACTTCTTTGCTGCCTTGTGCCGAGGAAGCCTGCTTCGAAGCAATACATACAGACACAGGCACAGACTAAGTGGATCTTCAGCTCGCGCTGACGCATGAGGAGTCTCCGCATATTTCCTACGCTTAAGTGAAGTGCTACAACGTATGGAACAGCTAAAAGCAGTCGTGCTAGGCATTGTATATCACTAAATGAAGCAGATAGTACTCCATATCCTATCTGTCGCATTATTTGTGGAGCTATACATGAGCGTAGGCCAACCACGTAGACTCCCGCGGGACATGCAGGTGCGGAAGATCCACTTTGTGAAGTGCCCTTGTTCACAAAGTTAGCTTCAGCCGTGCCCCGCAGGACGCGAAGTGGTTGGCCGAAGCGGTATCCTTGCACATTAAACTTCTCAATATGAATGCTTGGCTAGTAATGTCTAGTTTACATAATCCATATTATAAGTAAACATTTTTTTAATCTTGATCGACTTCTGTAGTACATCTTTATGACAGTGATTATATACTTTCTTGTCTTGTAAAAAAACCGAACGATAAATCCAATGTTCGACATTCGATTTCGTTCGGTTTTTCTTATGCGTAAATAAATGTATATACTTACAATCATAAAGGAGATTGCAGTGGTAGCCGTTTTATACGCTTAAGGAAACGCATCAATCATATCAATATGATATCCAAACGGATCACCTTATTTTCTAAACTCCATCAACCCATTATTTAATGACCTTGTTTGCTGGTAGACTTGTTTGTACAAGGCAAACAGTCTCTGGTATTTCTCCACATTTTCAGGGATTGGCTGATAGGTTTCAGCATCTTCCAATAGTGTATCAGCGCACTCCTTAAGTGACGAGAACCAGCCTGAGCCATAAGCTGCTAACATAGCTGCACCCATTCCAGGGCCTTGTTCACTTTTTTGTTTTACAATATTGGCATTAAAAATATCCGCTTGCATTTGCAGCCAATCGGTATTCTTAGCGCCACCACCGATCGAATAAATCGTATCAATCTGTTTTCCGTTCTCTCTGAATATAGCAATCGATTCATTTAAAGAAAACGTGATACCCTCCAATACTGAACGAGCAAAGTCCTTCAATGTATGTGAACTGTCCATGCCGATAAAGCTGCTGCGAATTTGAGAATCGGCATGTGGTGTTCTTTCCCCTGCAATATAAGGGGTGAACAGCAAACCATTAGCACCCGGTGGAACGTCTCCAACACCTGCTAGCAATTCATCAAACGATTGCTCCTCTGCAAATGTTTTCTTGAACCAGTTTAGACTGTGACCAGCTGCTAATGTAACACCCATGGCATAATAAGCATCTTGTTCCCCGTGGTTAAAATAGTGTACTTTTCCTTGGTAGTCTTTATCACCGGTAGGCTCATAAGACAGGACAACACCTGACGTCCCGATACTTGCAAATGTTTTTCCTTCTGACAGAATTCCAGAACCGATAGCACCACAGGCATTATCCGCTCCACCTGCAAATACATTGGTTTCTGATGAAAGTCCAGTTGCTTCTACTATTTCAGAAGTTATTTTTCCAACATTTTTATGCGAGTCTACCAATGGCGGACATAGCGAAACATCCAGCCCCAGATCATCGCAGATTTCTTTACTCCATGATTTGTTGGCAACATCCAGCAAGCTAGTGCCAGCAGCATCAGAATAATCCATGTGAATCGCCCCACTCAGACGATACCGAACATAATCCTTTGGAAGGACAAAGGTCGATGCTTTCGCAAATAAGTCAGGTTCATTTTCTTTTACCCACAATATTTTAGGTAAAGTAAATCCTTCTAATGCTAAATTTTTGGTAATCTCTATAAATTTATTTTTGCCGACTTTATCATAAATTTCCTGACATTGTTCGGTTGTTCTCGTATCATTCCAAAGAATTGCGTTTCGTACCACTTCTCGATTTTCATCTAATAAAACTAAACCGTGCATTTGCCCGGAAAAACTTAATCCTTCAATCTCTTCTGGATTTCCATCGAACTCCCCAATTAACTCCCGTAATCCGGCTACCGTTTGCTCCACCCAATCTTCCGGCTTTTGTTCGGAGTAGCCTGTTTTTTCCTGAATCAACGGATACTCTTTGGAAACCTCCTGAACTACTTCCCCCTGTTTGTTCACTAACAACAATTTGACAGCACTGGTACCTAAATCTACACCAATGACATAGCTCATCGTTAAACCCCTCTCTTTAGTAAAGACTTAGCCGCCATGCAGACAGCTAAGTCTTTTTTCTACTAATTATTGATTTGCATAAGCATTTAATAAGTATTGGTTAATCGTTGCTTTAATCAGCTCTTGACGGCCAGACTTATTTTTAATTTCTTTTAAGTTTAGTGCGTGTTCTTCTAGTGATTTAAAATCAGCTTTACCATCTACGATATCTTTACCAATTCCTTCTTTGAAACTTGCGTAGCGGTCATTAATAATATTTTCAAATACTTGATCTTCTACTAGCTGGCTTGCCACTTTGTAACCAACTGCGAAATGATCCATACCAGCAATATGTGCATGGAAAAGATCGTCTTGCTCAAATGAACCACGACGTACTTTCGCATCAAAGTTAAGACCGCCTGAACCAAGTCCGCCATTTTTAATAATTTCATACATAGCTAGTGTTGTAGAATAAATATCTGCTGGGAATTCATCCGTATCCCATCCTAATAACGGATCGCCCTGGTTGGCATCAACTGATCCTAATAAGCCATTTACACGTGCATAACGAAGCTCGTGTTCAAACGTATGACCAGCAAGTGTTGCGTGATTCGCTTCTATGTTTAATTTGAAATGATCTTGAAGACCATATTTTAGTAAAAACGCATGAGCAGATTGTGAATCGAAATCATATTGATGTGTTGTCGGCTCTTTTGGCTTTGGTTCAATTAAGAATTGTGCGTCAAAGCCGATTTCTTTAGCATAGTCTACTGCCATATGGAAGAAGCGGCCAAGATTATCCTGTTCCAAAGCTAAGTCGGTATTCAATAAGGTTTCGTATCCTTCTCGTCCGCCCCAGAACACATAGTTTTCTCCACCTAATTCTTTACCAATCTCTAATTGCTTTTTCACTTTTGCTGCCGCATAGGCAAACACATCAGCATTACTGGAAGATGCTGCACCATGGACAAAGCGTGGATTAGTAAAGTTATTGGCAGTGTTCCAAAGCAATTTGGTATCGCTATCTTTCATGTGATCTTTAATTAAAGCAACAATCGTATCAAGATTTTGATATGTTTCGCGTAGTGAATCGCCTTCAGGTGCTATGTCTACATCATGGAAACAGAAGTACTTCACACCAAGCTTTTCGAAAAATTCAAAAGCAGCTTCTACTCTCGCTTTGGCACGATCCATACCTGTGTATTTGTCCCAGTTACGTAATGCAGTACCCGTACCAAATGGGTCAGACAAATCTTCTGTGAACGTATGCCAGTATGCCACACCAAAGCGAAGAAATTCTTCCATCGACTGGCCGTTTATTTTTTCTTCCGGATTATAAAATTTAAATGCAAGTGGATTTTTTGATTTAGGTCCTTCATACTGAATCTTGTTAACGTTTTCAAACCATGTCATTTATTCATACCTCCATCGCCTTATTCGGCATAATTGATTTCGTAAATATTATAGCAACTCCCACAAAGTTTGTCTAGTGAATAAACAAAGATAATAGAATTATTTTATCTCATATGTTAAAATAGTTCTAATTTAATATGCAAAAAGAAATGAGTGTAGCACATGAGTCAAACATGGAATCAATATGTCGTCAAAAAAGAAAACAAAGCATTAGTATTAAAAACAATTTTAGAAAAAGCACCTATTTCGCGTGCAAGCATTGCCCAGGTTACCGGTTTAAATAAAGGAACCGTCTCCTCCCTGGTTAGTGAACTGATCAACGAAAAACTAATTCATGAATCTGGCACAGCAGCATCTAGCGGCGGAAGAAGACCGGTCATTCTCCTTCTTAATGAAAAAGCAGGATTTACAATTTCCGTCGACCTCGGCGTCCAGAACATCTTAGCTGTATTAACCGATTTGCGAGGCAATATTATTTTAGAAAAGATGACGCATTTTGAAGGTCACGACTTGGATCAAGTACTATCCTCTCTCTATCAATTAATTGATCAATTGATAGAGGAAGCACCACCATCAGAATATGGCATCGTAGGGATCGGGATTGGTGTTCCGGGTGTGGTCACAACCGAAGGAGAAATTCTGCTTGCTCCCAATTTAGAATGGAAAAAGGTCCCATTGAAACAATTACTCACAGAGCGTTATCAAATACCTGTCACGGTAGAAAATGAAGCAAATGCAGGAGCGTACGGAGAAAAAATGTATGGTGCTGGCGAAATGGCTAACGAATTGATTTATGTCAGTGTCAGCATAGGTATTGGTGTCGGTCTATTATTAAATGGAAATCTATACCGCGGATTACGTGGTTTCTCAGGAGAATTAGGTCACATGACGATCGAAAAAGATGGAAAAAACTGCCGATGCGGAAACCAAGGCTGTTGGGAATTATATGCCTCTGAAAATGCATTATTAGAAAAAGCAGCAAATGCTGGTTATCAGACGGGAACGTTAGAGGAGGTCGTAACTGCTGCAGATAATGGAGAAGCGAAAGCACTGGAAATACTTGATGATATTGGCGATTACATAGGTGTCGGTATTACGAATATTATCCATATTTTCAACCCAGAACAAGTGGTATTAGGAAATACGATACTTGCCGCCGATGAATATCTATTGCCAGCTATTGAGAAAAGAATTGAAAAAAATACGATCGGCTTTAACAAAGATGATGTACAAGTTAGTCCGGCAAAATTAAAGCAACATTCCACTGTGCTAGGTATAGCTGCCTTCAATATTGAAAAGTTCTTTCAAGAAACAGGGAATGAAATGATTGCGAATTAATCATCACCCCATGTCAGCGAATATCATATGCTGACATGGGGTGATGTCATGGATAAAGATTATCAAGCCTATTTGGAGAAGTTGTTAGAATGGGGCGAAAAAGTAAAACAAAAGCTGACCGAATCAGATTTGACGGAAGAAGAAATCAAACATGCCACAAAACAAGTTGAAATTTGGCAGGAAAACTTGTCCGAAATGTTGCTGACTACTCACGATGAGGATTTAGATCGATTAGAAGATGTCAGAATGCAAGCTGAGCAACTTGTTGAAAATTTCAGAAAGCCACAAGAAAGCAGTATTCCGTATGGCAAACACAAGCTGCCACCATTACCTTATGCCTATAACGCACTTGAGCCATACATTAGTGAACAAATCATGCGCCTTCATCATCAAAAACATCATCAAGCATATGTAGATGGTTTAAATAAAGCAGAAAAAGCATTATATATCGATAAGAAGGATTCCATCAAACATTGGTTACGGGAGCAGGCATTTCACGGTTCTGGTCATTACTTACACACTATCTTCTGGTACAATATGACACCGAAAAGCAAGAAAAAACCGGCAGGCGCAATTTTGAGACAGATCGAGAAAGACTTTGGTTCCTGGAGAGCATTTAAAGAAATGTTTACTAAAGTGGCTAACTCAGTGGAAGGTGATGGCTGGGCAGTGCTATTATGGTCGCCAAGAAGCGGAAAATTAGCTGTTCAATCGTTTGAAAAACATCAGCTATTCCAAGTACCAGACACTATCCCTCTATTAGTGTTAGATGTATGGGAACATGCCTATTATCTGCAACATTTCAATGATAAAGCAGCATACATCGATAACTGGTGGAATGTAGTGAACTGGGATAATGTTAACGAGCGCTTTAAAGAAGCAAGCAAAGTGAAATGGCAGTTGTTCTAAACCACTGTTAAATCTAGCCAGGAGATGCATTCGAACTACATCATTGCTAAAATTTGCTCATATATCAAATGAAAAGCCGAACGGTAGCATAAAATTGTCCTCAAACAAGATTCATGCTGCCCCTCGCCTTTTCTTTTATGCTGTATCTATAAACTTGAAGTAACTTTGTGCAATAGAGTAATAGAGCTGCCATTTTGAAAGATTTTAAGTGCTAAGTAAAGCTCCGGAAATATGCGTAGCTCTACAACAATTGGAACAGCTAAAAGCAGTGGCGCTAGGCATGATGCATCATATGAATGAGGTATAGACACTAAAGGATACCGCTCAAAATGCCACCTCTTGTAACAGTTGTAGATCCTAAACATTAGCGTAGACCAACTACGTAGACTCCCGCGGGACGTGCAGGATGCGAAGTGGTTAGCCGGAGCGATATCCCACCACCACAAAACATGTCAATAGGATTTCACGCCTGATCATCACATTTTATAGAACTAAATCTTCATTACTTATAGTTGTGTCCGATCATATTCTTTCCCATAATGCTTTCGTGCTGAGAATTCGTGTACGAGGCGAATGGATGGTTTGATTAGAAATTGTACACTAGCGATGACAAATAGTGTGACACCCCATGTTTTCAATGATTCAAAATAAAAAAAGATACTGCCGATCAGAAACCAGACCGCAATGGTAAAATCATTAATCGTATATAAAATATCATAGATATTTTTATAAAAGCGTTTATGCTGTTTCATGCGTTGATCTACATAATTCTTACGTGATGAGTCATGTTGATAGTGCCGAGATCTTTCTTCCATCTTTTCTCCTCCTTCATAACTCCTCATTTATTGGTTATAACCCAATTTCATGAAGATCAAACATACCTTTTTAAGGAAGAAGACGTATTCCCTGCTATTTTTCTTGCGTTTTTCACCTTATTTATAAATTGGTTTGCTTTTGAGGAAATATCTGTTAAGTATGCTTCCGACAGTTCGGTCGTTCCTTTCACTAATGTACTTCCGGCCCCTATTGCCACTGCTCCGGCTTTAATATATTCCCCTGCGTTCTGGAGATCGATCCCACCTGTTGGTATCACAGGAATATGAGGTAAAGGACCCTTTAAGTCTTTAAAAAAACGTGGTCCAAGTACACTGGCAGGAAATACCTTGATCATATCTGCACCATTCTCATATGCCGTTAAAATTTCCGTTGGTGTAAAAGCGCCTGCAACGGAAACAGCACCATATCGCTTGGTCATTTCGATCGTCTCTTTTCTTACCGTTGGGGAAAAAATAAAGGACGCTCCAGCCATAAGAGCTGCTCTTGCTGTTTCTGCATCCAATACAGTGCCCGCACCTACTATCACATCATCACCAAATTTATCCTTAACCTGTTCAATTAACGTTAAGACCTTCGGAGTTTCCACCGTTATTTCTAAAATGGTTACTCCTCCATCATACAATGCTTGTGCTACTGGAATAATTGTCTTAGGCGTCATATTCCGCATAACGGCAATAACCCCTGTATCGGTCATTCTTTGTAAACCATGCACATTGATCACCTACCTTTTGACATCCTGATTTGATTTCCTAGACATAAACTGCTCTAATTCCTCCCGATCTGGTAAACCTTGATAATCTCCTATCATTTGTGTCTGAATGGCACCAACTGCATTCGCCCGCTTCACCGCTTGATCAGTTGGTAAACCGTCAAGTAACCCTGATATAAATCCTGCCGCAAAGCCATCACCAGCCCCGACTGGGTCGATAACCTCCTTCACTTGATGAGGAGGTATGAATCCGCTCTTGTTTTTCGACTTATAATAAGCTCCTTTTTCACCTAATTTGATGACTACCTGGTCACATCCTGCTTCTAAGAATAGCTCTGCAGCTCTTTCCGGATTTTCTTCACCAAATAAGAAAATCGCTTCCTCCATGCCTGGTAACACGAAATCCGAATAACCAATCAATTCCTTTAAAACTGCTCGTGCTTTCTCATCTGGCCAAAGCTTCCGTCGTAAGTTAGGATCAAAGACAATATTAATGTTACATGTTGACGCCCGCTTCATCAGTGACACCATTGTTTCGTACGCCGTGTCACTTAAGGCTGGGGTTATCCCTGTTAAATGAAGGTATTTTGCCTCGTTCCAATATGTTTCATCTATATCATCCATTGTTATCTGACTGGCAGCTGAACCTTTTCGATAATATTGAACACGCACGTCTTTTGCATGGCGTATTTCTTTAAAATATAAACCGGTCGGATGTTCATCATCACGCTTTACTTGACTAACATCTACCCCTTCACCACGAATGCTGTTCAAAATAAAAGTTCCAAATTCATCATTACCGAGTCTGCTGATCCAACCGACATTATGACCTAATCGAGCTAATCCAATAGCTACATTGGACTCTGCCCCACCAACATCTTTTGAAAAAGTCTCTGCGTATCTCATCATCGGCGACGTAGCAGGTGTAAATAAAACCATTGATTCCCCAACCGTAATGACATCTTTCATCCTTACACCCCACTATAGGCCATAAAGCCGCCATCTACAAGAATACATGTGCCAGTCACAAAGCCACTAGCTTCCTCGTCTGTCAACCACAAAAGTGTACCTAATAGATCCTCTGGAGATCCGAGTCTTCCCATCGGCGTATGATCCAGGATTTTTTGCATCCTCGGAGTAGGTGAACCATCTTCATTCGTTAATAATGGCCTGTTTTGATCAGTTAAGAAAAAACCAGGGGCAATCGCATTCACTCGGACGTTTGCCTCTGCCATATGTACAGCAAGCCATTGGGTAAAGTTGTTGATCGCTGCTTTAGCTGCACTGTATGCCGGTACTTTTGTCATTGGACTTGGCGCACTCATGGAAGAAATATTAATAACTGTCGTACGTCGATCCACCATCCGTTCTGCAAAAATCTGTGTCGGGATCAAGGTGCCTATAAAATTCAGATTAAATACCGATGAAAAACCTTCTGTTGTCATATCAAAAAAACTGCGGATGGCTGGATCGATCTGATCCTCTTTGCTGAATCGCTCATTGGCCGTAGTGCCATCTGGATGATTGCCGCCTGCCCCATTAATAAGTACATCACAAGCACCAAATGTCTGAAACACTTGTTGTTCTGCTGCAATAACCGCATTACGATCCAGTACGTCACATGCAATTGCGATTGCCTCACCTTTTTCCAACTTTATTTCATTAACAACTTTTTCTGCTTTTGCTAAGGTACGATTCAGGATTGCCACTTTCATGCCTTGCCGGGCAAATTCTTTCGCCATTGCCCCGCATAAGACACCTCCTCCACCAGTAACAACCGCTACTTTATCCTTTAAATTGCTGTGTATCGGTAACATGAAGTTCATCCTTTCGTTTAATCGATTGATAAGCATCCCACAAGCCTGATAAATACATAATGCCGAGGGCTCGATCATATAAACCGTATCCTGGCCGGCATTGTTCATCCCAAATATGTCTACCGTGATCCGGTCTTACATAACCTTTATAGTGAATATTATTGTATGCCTTTACAATGTCGTCAATTGCAATGGAACCATCACGTGTCAAGTGAGAGGTTTCTATAAAATCACCATTATCAAACAAATTCACATTTCGAATGTGGGCAAAATGTATATGTCCTTCAAACTCATGAATCATGGAGACAATATCATTATCCACTCGAACACCAAGAGCGCCTGAACATAAAGTAATACCATTGCAATCACTAGGTACCAGGTTGATAATTTCTCTTAATCTCTCCTGTGTTGTCACAATGCGAGGTAAACCGAATATTTCCCATGGTGGATCATCAGGATGAATAGCTAATTTCATATCATACGCTTCACAAACTGGTATAACCCGCTGCAGAAAATATTTCAGATTATCCATTAAGTCTGTGGTACTAACTTGTTGATAGGCATGAAATAGTTCCTTTAATGTTTCTAATCGCTCCGGTTCCCATCCTGGCATTGTATAATCAGGATTAGATGCGATTTTCTCTACCAATTCCGTTGGGTCCATGTCATCGACTTTCACTTTTTCATAGAATAACGCTGTCGAATCATCTGGCAATTTTCCAAACAGATCGGTACGTACCCAATCGAAAACCGGCATAAAATTGTAGCAAATTACCTTGGCACCCACTGTGGCTAAATTTTTTATCGTTTCGATATAATTATGAATATAGTGATCCCGATCCGATGTACCGAGTTTAATAGATTCATGAATATTGACACTTTCTACGACATCGAGATGCAAGCCATATTTATTTGCTTGTTTTTTTATTTCTTGTATTCTTTCAAGTGGCCATATTTCCCCGGCCGGCACATTATGAAGCGCCCAAACAATTCCTTCTACACCGGGAATCTGTTTGATTTGCGAAAGACTGATACTATCATTTCCTTCACCAAACCAACGAAATACCATGCGCATGTGGATTCCTCCTCTTTAGCCAAGATCAATTTCGGCGTTTAATGTAGTGAAAATTTGTGCTAGCTCCAAATCACTGCATTAAACACACTACTTTTCTGCTAATCTATCTCTGCATTACGTCCTCGCAGTTTTACTCTGACAAAAATCGACTCTAGTAAATGGTCCGATTATATTGATCAGCAATGCCTGATTTTCGGTAAAAGTAGCTGTTAATTTGATCTCTCCATTCTTTAGCGTTCATCTTTTGTCTATAGAGTCGATCTTGCACATGTTTAAAACGGGCGTTGTCCATGACATGCTCTAAACTGTTCCAAATATCCATTAAGTCTTCTACTTGCTCATACCCTTTGAAATGAGTGTTGTAAATATGTTGAATAACGGTTTCTCCATTTTTCAACGTATACTTGTATGGTACATGGTGAAAAAATAAAAGCAGCTCATCCGGGCATTCGCTAAGAATATTATAGATGAATCGGTTCGGCTCTTCATACTGTGAGGTATATCCTGTCCCCGTTTCGATGGTACGATCTACACCGATTCCTTCACGATCTGCAAAATGATAGGTACCCCATCTGGAATATTCATAGCCATCAATATTAGGGCCATAATGGATTCCAGGGGTCACCATCCAGCCAACTCCGAGTGGCGCTGTATAATTTTCATATATTTTCCATGAAGATAACAGCATTTTTTCGATCTTTGCTAGGACTTCTTTTTGGTTACCGAATGTTTGGATGATCCATTCCTCCGCAATTTGCTGAGAAGATAATGACGGATCCCAGGTTAAACGGCCATATCCATACAAATTCGCTTGCGCAAGTGTATGTCCTGTCCAATTTTCATCATTTCCAATATTTGAAACAGCAGCAATACCACTGTGTTTATACACGTGTATGTTTCCTGCTACAATTTCTGAAATAGTGGATCCAGGCCCTTTTATATGTGTATCGAATGCTAACACCTGCTTCCACTGTGGTATTAAATAACAGAGGTCGATTTGCTGACCTGTATATTCCTGCGCTACCTGAAATTCGATTAATTGATTCGTCTGAGACATCGCACCTAATAATGGCGAAACTGGCTCACGAACCTGAAAATCCAACGGCCCGTTTTTAATTTGCAGAAGCACATTTTCATGGAAACGTCCATCCAATGGTTTAAAGTGGTCATATGCAGCCCTTGCACGATCGGTTGCACGATCCCGCCAATCCTGCAGGCAATTATAGACAAAACAGCGCCAAATGACTTTGCCATCGTAGGGTTCCAATACTTCTGCTAACATGTTGGCACCGTCTGCATGATCACGATTATACGTAAATGGTCCTGGCCGATGCTCGGAATCTGCTTTAACGATAAAGCCCCCAAAATCAGGAATGTAATCATATATTTCTGCGACCTTATCTTTCCACCACTGCTTCACCTCTCCATCTAACGGATCTGCTGTTGACAATCCATCAATCGTTATCGGACTGGCAAAATTAATGCTTAAATATAGCCTGATTGCATAAGAACTAAAAATGTCCGCTATTTCTTTTATTTCCGGCAGATATTTTTTGGTGATAAAATAGGTTTCCTCTTCCCATACATTCACATTATTAATACAGATCGAATTTATACCAATCGACGATAAATACCTTGCATAATCATGTATTCTGGCCTTATCCTTCACAATTTTTCCATTTTGATAAAAAATTGATTTTCCTGAATAACCTCTCTCCACACTTCCATCAAGATTATCCCACTGATTTATCATCCGGAACTGATTCTTCGGCTGATCTGCTATATGCAGTTGTGAAGGGTCTGCTTTCATTTGCATCAATCGAATAAAATGATGAATGCCATACATTACACCTGCATCAGTGTTTCCTACAAGATACGATTTTTGATTAATTGTTTGGACTATAAATCCTTCATCAGCTAAATCGGCTAACAAACAGCGTTGTCCCTCTTCCAGAAACCCAGCTAATTCTTTTTTGTTACCGATTACAAAATTAGCATCCTGGACATCCTCGGCCCAGTTTATCTCGTAATCTAACATTTCTTTAACGGCAATTTCCAATTCATTCTTAGCAGAAAGAATAATCGGATCGTCTTCTTTGATCACTACATGACGCAATACTCTCTGATATTGATCTTTCACCTTTTTTTCTGTAATAGGTTCATACTGTAACCACATTTTATAATTACTGCTATTCAACAGCTCTCACCCCTAAATAAAAAATTCTGGATTTTCCCGTTTCAGATCATTTTTCTCCACATTTACTAATTTAAGATGGTCCATTACCAATTTCTCTGCTAACAAGCCATCTTTAGCAGATATTGCTTCGAATATTTCTCGATGCTGACTGACAATAATTTTCCAATCGTGATTAACAGAAAGACGTAATAAACGTAGTCGGTCAAATTGAATATTCATTCGCTTCACCATTTCCCATGTACGGTCTTTCCCACAACCTGTATATAATAATTGATGAAATTCATCATCTAATTCAAAAAGCCGTTGGAACGACTCTTTTTCTAAAGAAAATTCTTGTAAAGTAAGATTAGTTTCTAATTGCAGCAGTGCTTCCTCATCCATCGATGCGGCTGCTTCCTTCACAATTGCCTTTTCAATATTCTCTCTGATGAATCTGCCTTCTTCCACTAACTTTAAATCAATTTTGGTTACGATCGTTCCTATTTGCGGATAAACCCCTAACAGTTCTTCTTGATTCAGTTTAAGAATTGCCTCTCTTACTGGTGTCCTGCTGACATTTAATTTGTCTGAAATCTCTTTTTCTGATAATTTTGTTCCTGGTGCAATCTCGCCATTCATAATTTGTGCTTTTATTGTGTTATACACGTAATCTCTTGACGATCCTCTCGCTCGTTGACCTAAATTCGCCATTTCTTCATCACCTTTATACTAGTATGGTAGTAACTAGTATACAATGAGTGGACTAAAAATACAACAATAACTGTTTTTTACTGATTATAATCCCACAAAACCTTCCATTCCGATTCTTCTTCTATCAAAATCACAGGCTGTTTGATTTCCAAATAGCCGTATTTGCTGTCGTACATACATGTAACATCAATCCGATATACGGTGTATTCCACAGTCGGATCCTCTGCAATTTCAAAATTTTTTATTTCAGTCGGATCTCCAAGGCTAAAATCAAATGAATCCACTCCGAAATGATTAAGAAATACATGCGCACGATCTTCCATATACGTTCCTTTATTAAATCTTTTTTTCATCGAGGAATGAAACAGTTCCCATGAATTTCCGAAATCACCATCTTGTTCATATTCATAAAACTGCTCCGCTACCTGTACTACCTGGCGTTCTTCCGAAAACAGATACATGATACCATATACAATTAATGCCAACACTATTATTAAAGCTCCAAGTCCGATAAAAAATAAAATTTTCCGTTGTTGACGGTCATAGAAATGCCGTTTTTTCATGTTGATCACCCACTGCTTTACGTATTTTAAAACGAGCTCTATACTAAAGCTTATTCAAGGAAAAAAAATTTATTATTTCTATAATTTGAATAAAATTAGTATAAAAGACCTATTGTAATCGCTTTCTGTATTTTATATAATGAAATCGGTTACAATAATAGTTGTTGTGTACATATACTGTTCATATCATTCCAGATGTGGATAGATGTACAGTATTTTGATTCAAAATAGATTGTCCCCCTTTGCACCCTGCGAATGTAGGGTGCCTTTTTTTGTCCTCTGAATAAATTCTGCTCTATACTAAGTATGGTGTGCTTCCTGAATTGATGGTAATTGAGGAAATGCAACAAAAGTGGCCTTCCGGTAAAGCTTGAAACCATGCTTATTTATGCTTATCAATAGCAAACCGTTCGTTCCATGCTTCAACTACATCAGCCCGTCACGATCCAATGGCATAAATGGCATAAAACAAAGTATTGGCGCCATACTTGTAAGAAAAACATTCTTGGAAAGATCGAAGTTTGTAAACCGGTATCACCTTGTATCAATCAAATGCAAAATAGCGTCTTAATCAATGTGGGATCTAAGTCAATCTTGTCCATTATAATCAACCACTTTAACCTGTAATAAAAAAAAACACCCTCATAATTGTCCAGACAAAAAGGTTCCGTCCATCTATGAAGATGAGGAACCTTTCATTTCACTAAAAGTTGATATTGTTTAATGAGCTTCTGCGTGTCTGATATATCTTTCTTCATTTTTTTGATGCATTTTATCTTTTAAGAATGGGATAACGTAGCGATCCAGACCGAAACGTCCTGCATTATATCCTGCCACTAGGATGAAGATCGTTAGTAAAATCATCTGGCCATTGGTGCTTACTGTACCACTGAATAAGAAGGCGAAGTTCATGATGATACCCATTAATGCTGCAAAGTTGGTGAACAAACCTAAGATTAACGCCAAACCTACTAAAAATTCACCCCACATTACCATGAAGCTGAAGACATTAGCACCTGGTAATGCCACGATTTCCAAAAAGGTCGCCCACCAGCCTTGGACTGCTGGATGATCACCTGTTGCCTGACCAATCGCCCCTTGAATAAAACCACTTGCATCAAATCCTCCACCGGTTATTTTTCCCCAACCGCCAGTTAACCATTGATAGCCTAAATATATTCGGATAAATGTTAACACACCAGCAACAACTTTATTACTTCTTAATAGATTGGTAAACATTTTAACCTCTCCTTTTTGTTCATTATTTCACATAAAATATTGTAGTTAATGACTGCCTGCAACAATATGCTTCCCGTTATTCCTTCTTTTTTCAACGATTTGATGTAAAAATGGAATAACATATCTATCTAATCCAAATCTGCCTGCATTATAACCAGCAACTAACAGTATAGCAGTTAATAAAATCATCTGGCCGTTAGTACTCACTGTTCCACTAAAGACAAAAGCGAAGTTCATGATAATTCCCATTAATGCTGCAAAATTAGTGAAGATACCCAGAATAAGTGCAATACCTACTAAGAATTCACCCCACATTACCATGAAGCTGAAGACATTGGCACCTGGTAGTGCAACACCTTCCAAAAAAGTTGCCCACCAGCCTTGAACACTTGGATGTTCACCCGTTGCACCTGCAATACCTCCTTGAATAAATCCTGATGCATCGAAGCCACCACCGGTAATCTTACCCCATCCTGCCGTCATCCAATGATAACCTAAATATACTCGAATAAATGCCAGTATCCCCGCAACAACACGATTTGTTCTTAGAAACTCGAAAAACATTGTTCCTCACTCCTTTTGTTCAATTTTTCACATATTTTTAATTGACTGTTTTCTTTATTACAATTACATCATATCATTTTTTTGTCATTCCGCAACAATATTGTTCAATGATTCACAAATCATACAAAAGATTATGTCAATTTTGTGACAGAAAAGTCTTTATCGGGTATGCTATGGGTATATGACTATATAAGTGAGGTGCCTAAATGAAATTTCGCAGACTCGGTAAAACAAATGTAAACGTATCCGTTGTTGGGATTGGTACATGGCAGTATGGGGGTGAATGGGGAAAAAAATTTACACAGCTCGAAGTAGACCAGATTCTTCAGCAGGCAAAAATAGAAGGAATTAACTTAATTGATACCGCAGAATGTTATGGAGACCACCTATCAGAACAGTTTATCGGTGACTTCCTTAGCAGGGATAATCGTGAAGACTGGGTTATCGCAACAAAATTCGGACACCATTTTCTCGGTAATTTTGAAAGGACTCGTCATTGGAGCGCTGACGAAGTCTTAACACAACTAGATGCCTCTTTGAAATCTTTAAAAACCGATTATATCGATGTTTATCAAGCTCACTCCTGCAGTAATGAAGAATTCCAGAACGATGATTTGTGGACAATGCTGGATAAACAAAAACAAGCAGGAAAAATAAGACATCTTGCTATTTCATTAAAAGACAATGACGATCCGTTTCAGACAGTGAAAGCAACTGAAGTTGGAGCGGAAGCTATTCAAGTAGTATATAACCGTCTTGATCGGGCTCCTGAAGAAGCGATTTATCCATCAGCGATCAAGCAAGATCTAGGAGTATTAGCAAGAGTTCCATTAGCAAGTGGCTACTTATCAGGAAAATATAAACCAGGTGTTACTTTTGAAAGTACTGATGTCCGATCAAAGCACGATCGAAATCAGACTGAACGCGTGTTAAATATGGTGGAAGAAATTGCGCGCCATGAAGTTCCTGAAGGTGTTAATATGGCAAGCTGGGCACTTGCATGGTGCTTAAAGCATGATGCTGTGACCACCGTCATTCCTGGCTGTAAAAGCCCAGAACAAGTCATAGCCAATGCCAGAGCTGCAGATTTAGATATGGTTGCAAATGATCATCCTCAGTCCAAGTGATCTAATCGAGACTTGAACATATCACAACTGTTTGTGCTAGAACATAAATAATCACGTTTTTAATCTCAATTGCCACTTTTTAAAATAATAAGGAGTGGAAGCTGCGAACTAATGAAAATTTGGTAAGTCTTCCTGAACTTCTAATCGTTGATGAGTACATAATGAGGAGTGGATAGGGACTTGTCCCGGTTGGAGAACTCTATCGACCAATGTGTGCTCAAAATGAAGTAGGATTGTCCGATTGAAGAGTTCTATCGGACAATCTGCGCTTGAAATGGAGTGAGATTGTCCGATTGGAGATCTTTTTCGACCAATTCGCACTTGATTTGATGTGGCATGTCCGATTAGAACACTCCTTCGACAAATTATGTCCGTGAATTTGGTGAAAGGTGGCCATTTTGGAATCTTCCGGTATCGTTTAGCAAATTGTTTGTTAGCTTTTAAAAATTGACGAGATAACTCGCAGTTTATTTATACAGCACAAGAGAAAAAAACAAACGTAGCACGAATCTTCTATATTAAAAGTTCATATTATCATTGGCTTTTACAATGACCAACATAATTTTCTGCCAGACTTTACAGGATTAATGACACCATTGCGAAAACTAGTATGATGCCGGCGAGTATGAAAGGAACTACAATTGGTCGTATTTCATCTTCTGTTGTTGCTTGTTGCCATTTTACTCTAATGTTCTTCCAATCTAAGATGACAGTAATGGTTATCACAACAAAAACCACATATGGGAATGTGGATGGAATATAATAAACAAATACGAAACCAATTAGGATAAGAACCGTCTGGATGAGACGATACCGTTTCTTATTCACACCTTACCTCCTCTCTCTGTATAATAAAAAAGCATAGAAAGTCTAGCTTTTTTATTTGTAGTTTCCGTAAACATCCTGGCGGACACTCTCATCTGTTGAATAAGAATTATTATTATAGCTATTCTCTTGTTCCATCTCTTCCTGATCAAGTTCCTCTTCTTCGGATGGCTCTTCCAACTCCAATTCTTCTTCTGATTCCTCTATACGGTCAGCATTCATTTCTGTAACAGAAATTTGTGAGGATGAGGAGATTAACTTCGTTTCATGAAGATGATAAGGGTACTCTTTAATTGCATTTTGATTGAACACGGTCTTACCTTGATAATAACTTAGAACAAACCAGCCAATACCAATCAGCATCGTGATACTAACTGCTATGGTTATGTATATCGCAAACGAATCATGAACTTTTCTCAGTATTCTCCCCTCCACAACACACGATATTTATACTACCAAATTACCATTGCTAACTAAAAATGTAAATAGTATAAGGTTATTTTCCTATCCTTTATCTTTTGTTCTGGTTATCTAGAATTAGCTATTGTGTTCTTTTCCGCCATAAGTTAATCATCAGCTTGTTCTAAGCAAACTATGATATTTTTGTCTCGGTCACATTTTAATCTGGCGTTATCTAACTTAAGTTCAGCAACTTGAATGGATGACCTTTTGGACCGATAGCTCTTCTCTGTGTATCCTTTGTTTCCATCTGGATGTGTAAATTAAAGATATACGCTTTCTCCTTCACAACTTAAACATCCTCATGTCTTCTTTATTAGCATCCTCGATAAGAATTTTATTATATCGTCTCCATATTATTGCATCATCAGATTGATAGATACCTCATCCCATTCATCAACGATCAGCCAATAGTACTATTGCCATTCGAACACATTTGATCCTTATGCGCGGAAAAACTGCTATTACGGACCAACAGTCGTCCATCTATACTGTCCGCAGCAAAGAGATGCTCCCGTTATATTCTTCTTTATACCACATTCGCCAATTGCCGTTCGGTAGCCGGTGTACAGCCGCATCAATCACAAAATTTGAGCTTAAGTGCAGTGTACTTTGATAGTTCCATTCTCATAAGTCCTTACTAGTATAATACAAAATAGACTGGTGGTGTCCCTCCCATTTGATTGGAATTCCGTCAATGTAACTGACATTCATATGATAAATACCTTCAGGGGCCCAAAAAGTGATTCGACCATTTTGCACATCTAATTCCGAAACTAGTACCTCGATATAATCAATCACAACCATCTGTCGAACTCACAATTCCTAAATCGGTACCATGGAACCCATGAGACGCCAACTCTTGGACTTGTTGTGCTTCTGTTTGTATATAGCATCCACCAGTTTTGTTCTAAGTGATTCCATATAATTGTCGGATCTGCAGCACAATCATAGATGGGATCACGAAAAAGTGGTGCTGGTACAACTTTTCTCTCATACTACTAACCTCCTTTACATATAGAAAAAGTGTATCTTATTAGCAAGATACACTCTTTCCATCCCATCCTCAACTTTATCTATACATGCTTCGCGAAACTTTGTTTGACCTCTTTCAGTACATCATCCCCATCACGGTCCCATAAAGATTGGTTAATAATCTCCACCTCAATTGGACCATGATAACCTGCTGCTTCTACTGCTTTTCGCATTTTATTAATCTCGATCACGCCATCACCCATCATAAAACGACCTTTGAACATATCATCCATTGGCACTTTCCAGTCTGATACGTGGAAGCCTAGAATTCTTCCTTTTGCTCTCTCAATTTCCGCATAAAGATTCGGGTCCCACCAGACATGATAGACGTCAACTACAACACCGACTTCATCTGTTGCATATTTTTCAGCAATGGTAGTTGCCTGATCCATCGTATTAATGACCGATCTGTCTGCTGCAAACATTGGATGAAGCGGTTCGATCGCTAGCTTTACACCGTGTTCTTTAGCAAAGGGAACAAGCTGATCAATTCCTTCTGCCACTTGTTCTCTCGCTGTTAGAATATCTTTATCAGCACTTGGTCCACACACTAATACTAATGTGTCCGTTCCCAGCTCTGCAGCTTCTTCCACGGCACGTTTATTGTCATCAATTCGTTCTGCACGTTCCTTAGCAGTAGCTGCTGGGAACATTCCGCCACGACAAATACTGGACACCTGCAAGCCAGCATCTTGTATCATTTTTTTCGAATTCTCTAAACCTATTTCTGCAATTTTATGACGCCACACCGAAATCCATGGCACTTCATTTCTGACACAGCCCTGCACCGCTTCTTCTAACGTCCACTGCTCAGTCGTTATTTGATTGAGACTAAGACGACTCATTAATGATTGATCTGTCATCGAGACCCCTCCTGTTTCACACCTGCTAGTTCAAGAGCAAGACGCATTCTTTCCGCTGCCAAAGCTGGGTCACGTAACAGTCCCGCTTCATCTGCCATTACAAACAGATCAGATAAATGCACGATGGAACGAGCACTTTCTTTTCCACCAATCATACGGAAGTGGTCCTGATGTCCATTTAGATAAGCCATAAAGACGACGCCTGTCTTATAGGAGAACGTCGGTGATTGGAAAATATGTCGGGATAATGGCACTGTTTTTTCCAATAACTGATCATATTTCTGAATGTCGCCAGCGTCTAATGCATGCAATGCTGCCGCAGCAGCTGGAGCAATTGCGTCAAAAATACCTAACAAGGCGTGACTGTATCCTTTTTCATCACCTTTAATCAATTCAGGATAATTAAAGTCATCACCTGTATACATTCGAACGCTATCAGGTAGTAATCTTCGCATTTGTATTTCTTTTTGATCATCTAATAGTGAAATCTTGATACCATCCACTTTTGATTCATTATCACGGATAATCTGTAAGCAGACCTCCATTGCCTCATCTAAATCTTCATGTCCCCAATAGCCTTTCAGTGCGGGATCAAACATATCACCTAGCCAATGCAAAATGACAGGCTGTGATACGTTTTGCAAGATTTTATTATAGACGCGTTGGTAATCCTCTGGTCCTTTTGCACAAGCAGCAAGTGCACGGCTCGCCATTAAAATAATTTTACCGCCTTCACCTTCCACAAATGATACCTGTTCTTCATACGCTCTCTCGACATCTTCTAAGGTGACAGATGGAGAAGGTTCTAAATGATCCGTTCCAACACCACTAGCAATATTGCCTCCTACAGCTTTCGCCTCTTTCGTAGAGCGGGAAATTAACTCTTTTGCTCCTTCCCAGCTCAGACCCATACCACGTTGCGCCGTATCCATTGCCTCTGCTACCGATAAACCAAGGGACCATAAATAGTGGCGGTATTCCATTG
Organism: Gracilibacillus caseinilyticus; assembly: GCF_022919115.1. NCBI lineage: Bacteria > Bacillati > Bacillota > Bacilli > Caryophanales > Bacillaceae > Gracilibacillus > Gracilibacillus caseinilyticus. Next base: position 4,299,251 of record NZ_CP095072.1, read on the forward strand.
TTTTATCCCAATCAATTTGGGCATTTAACGTTGGATCTGCATCCGCCAATGGATCAGCTACCACATGGGCAGCTGAAAATGCGGTTCTCTTTTCAAACGGTTTATCCTTCGGTATGTCAAAAGGTGTATAAGCACTTGCTTCATACGTATATAAGTTTCGATCTTTGTTTGGCAAAATTAACTTCGTCATTGTTGTACCTCCTTACAATTTAATTTCCGGTACGTCTACCCAACGTCTTTCTTCCCATGATTTCAAACCAAGATCAGACAGCTGTGTTCCTTTCGCCCCTTCTAATAAATCCCAAGGGAAAGGTTCGCCTGCAAACACATGCTTCAAGAACATTTCCCACTGCACTTTAAAACCGTTATCGAAAACATCATTAGCCGGTACTTCCTGCCATTGATCCTGGAAGTCAAATGGATTATCAATATCTGGATTCCATGTTGGTTTCGGTGTGTTGACACGGTGCTGTACCTTACAATCACGCAGGCCTGCTACCGCACTTCCTTCTGTACCATCTACTTGAATCGTTAATAAGTCATCACGATTTACACGAACAGCCCATGAAGAGTTAGCTTGAACGATCACGCCATTATCCAATTCAAATGTACCATATGCTGCATCATCTGCAGTCGCGGTGTACGTTTCACCATTTTCATCGACACGTTTCGGGATGTGTGTTGCTCCTAAACAGGAAACAGATTTTACATTTCCAAACAGGTTATCGATCACATAGCGCCAGTGCGCGAACATATCCACAATGATACCGCCACCATCTTCTTTACGATAGTTCCAGGATGGACGCTGTGCTTCTTGCCAGTCCCCTTCAAATACCCAATAACCAAATTCCATTCGGACAGAAAGCATTTCTCCAAAGAATCCAGAATCAATTAAGCGTTTTAGTTTCAGAAGACCTGGTAAGAATAATTTATCCTGTACTACACCGTTTTTCACGCCAGCTTCTCTTGCTAATCTGGCTAATTCTACAGACCCTTCTAAATTAGTTGCAGTTGGCTTCTCACAATAAATATGTTTACCAGCAGCAATTGCTTGTTTAATAGATTCAGCTCTTCTTACAGTAGTTTGAGAATCAAAATAGATTTCGTTGTAATCGTCGGCTAATGCTGCTTCAAGATCAGTCGAATACCGTTCAATTCCATGCTCTTCTGCCAACGCTTTCAATTTCTTCTCATTTCGACCGACAAGAATCGGATCAGGCATCAATGTATCTTCATTTTTAAGCAGGACACCGCCTTGCTCTCTAATCGCTTTAATAGAACGAATCAAGTGCTGGTTCGTTCCCATTCTTCCGGTAACCCCATTCATAATAATTCCAATTTTATGTTGTGCCATTCCTTTTTGCCCCTTTCGATTGCTAAGTTACCCCTATCTTAGCGCAATAAAAAAAATTCGTCTTATTAATCTAAGAACGAATTTCTTAATTTCGGAAATGAATTATGTCGAAAAACAAAAATTAGTCATTTGTCTCTGGCAATTGTTCCATATGACGTTGTTTCGTCCGATATTTATGTGGCGAGATATCGGTACTGTTTTTGAACGTTCGATAAAAAGTAGAAATCGATTCAAAGCCTACCTCGAAACAGATCGAGGCGATGTCTTTATCGGTCTCCGCCAGCATTTTTTTGGCCAGACCGATCCGGACTTCCGTTAAATACTGTATAGGGGTGATTTGATAGGTTTCTTTGAAAATAGTATTCATATGTCTAGTACTCATGCCTAGTCTCGCTGCCAAATCTTCGGCATGAATCCAGTCAAAATAATGGCTGTCAATATATTCTTTCAGCCGTTCGGAACGTAATGTATTAGCATCTGCTGTTTCAGAATGGTGTTCACCGCGTGCAATCAGCAGCAGCAAATGAGAGAGAAATGTAAGCAACGCCGTTTCTTGATGCAAGCTCGAATTAGCCTGTTCATACAGCATCGTTCTTAATAATTGACGGATCTCACTACTGTTAAATGGGTTTAACCCGATAAATTTCGACTCATGCAACGTTTTTTTGAACAAGTCACGATTATTGCGATTGATAACACGCTCATCAAAAGCCAAAACAAGAACCGTTAATTTATGATCGGACATAATCGCGTGTGAGGTTAACGGCGTAATAAAACTTAAGTGATCTTGCTCGAATTGAAATTCCTTCCCGTCTAGTATGACTTTTCCCGTTCCTTCGAGCGCATAAATCAACTGGTACACCTGATGATGATGCTCTTCAATTCTGTCTCCACCTGTATGCTTACTCTCGTATAACTGTATTCCGTATGGTTCCATTCTGACATCTTTTAACATGTAACCGCTCCACTTTTTTATAGAATTTAATTTGCTTTTACTGCGAAAAAAAAGAAGTTGTGATATATTGCTATTATATTATAAAGTGTTGAATAGAAAAAGTGAGGAGAATCCAATGATGAATCAAAAAATTTCTGTCGTATTAGTTGGTATAGGGGGATATGGGAATGTATATTTACGCAACTTATTTAGCGGAGAATTTGAAAGCGCATTCGTTGCGGGTGTTGTCGATGTAAGTCCTGAGCGCTCCAATTACTATCAGGAAATTATCGATAAGAAAATACCAATCTATGATTCTTTGGAGCAATTCTATCAAGAGCATCAAGCAGACTTAGCTATCATTTCTACTCCAATCCATTTACATAAACAGCAAGCTTGTTTAGCAATGGAAAAAGGCAGCCATGTTCTTTGTGAAAAACCAGCAACCGCAAATCCAGCACATTTGCAAGAAATGATTGATACGAGAGACCGCACAGGCAAAAGAATGGCTATTGGCTTTAACTGGTCCTTCATTGAGTCCGTGCAAAATTTAAAACAAGCCATTTTGGACGGGGACTTCGGTAAACCGTTACGTATGAAAAGTTTAGTATTATGGCCAAGAAATGCGGATTATTTTAACCGATCAAGCTGGGCGGGCAAAAAGTACAGTCCAGATGGAGAGATGATTTTTGACAGTGTGGCTAATAATGCAACCGCCCATTTCCTTCATCACCTCCTCTACTTAGCAGGTGATACCATCGAGACAAGCGCAGAGATCGAGCAATTATCAGCAGAGTTATATCGTGCTAATCCGATCGAAACATTCGATACATGTGCAGTCCATCTTTATACGAAAAATAATGTGGAAATGATTTATTTAGCAACACATGCTGTCGAAGAAGAACATGAACCAAAATATCAAATGGAGTTTGAAAACGCGACGATTACGTATCATCCTGAAGAGAGTGACAACGAAATAATTGTAAAATGGCATGATGGCAGCGAAAAAATTTACCATGATGATCCTGAAAAGAAACATAATGCAAAACTGGGAGTTATGCTAGAAGCAATACAAAACGAGCAGCAAAGTATTTTATGTGGTCCAGAAGCAGCCCGCGCTCATGTTAACGCGATTTATGGCATGCATCAATCCGTGAAAGACATCCCTTCTTTCCCGAAAAATGTAATGGAGTATCACGAAGATCGCAAATTAACAACCGTCGAAAATTTAGATAGCATTCTAACCCAATGCTATAACCAATTCTGCTTACCAAATGACCTTGGCGTGGAATGGAGTCAGACAGGTGAGATTATCAAATTTTAACTTGATTAAAGCGATCCGGAAAAGGACTATTTTTCCGGATCTTTGTATAAGCACTCATTTTGATACTTTTGTCAAAGAGCATTACTCCATTAATTCTCAATATCACTTTACGAAATATAAAGAAAGACTAAGCATAAACCTGCCGTAACTAACTCAAGAAAATACAACTACCCATTATATGGATTATGTCAAGTGAAACTCTAAAGCGATGTGGTAATTTTGAAACAGAGAATGTGCTAGGATATCGCTTCGGCCAACCACTCCGCGTCCTGCGGGGCACGGCTGAAGCTAACTTTGTAAAGAAGACCGCTTTACAAAGTGGATCTTCAGCACCTGCTCAATCCCGCGGGAGTCTACGTGGTTGGCCTACGCTAGGATTGGCACTCTACAACGTTTGAAAGAGGTAGCATTTTGAGCACATCCATAATTGTATAAAAATATTAGCATTCGAATGAATAACATATGCTAGCACCACTGCTTTTGTGTTACATAAGTTGTAGCACTTCCTTAAGCGTAGGAAATATGCGGAGACTCCCGTGGAATCAGCACGAGCTGAAAATCCACTTTGTCTGTGCCTGTGTCTGCAAGTATCGCTTCGAAGTGAGCTTACTCTGCACAAGGCAGCAAAGAAGTTGTCCAATTAGTAGCCTAGCTGAAGCCATGCCCACAGGACGCGGAGCAATTTTTAGGAGCTTTGCTACGCATATATTAACTATCAAAATTACCACATCGCTTTAGAGTTTCACTTGACATAATCCATATTATAAGAACCTTCACTTTAATTTTTTCAAACTTAAGCGAAAATTTTGTAAATCCGCTTTAATAAGGTAATTATGTAGAGAAAAAGCCGGACTCGACACGTATGGTATCTATCATAACTTCGTGTCATGTCCAGCTTTTATTGTGACTTATTACATATCTTCTAACTCAAGCTTGGTTAAGCTCTTCCTAATTTTTTCTATAGAATAGCCCATATTCGCCTCTACTGCTGCAACATATGCACCTTCTACTAACGGTACATGGTTGGCGAGTTGGATATTTTCACGTTCGGAAAATTCAATAGCCATTTCTGCATTCATTTTTGCACTGCCTAAATCATAGAGAAGGATAACACCTTTCCCATGATCTGCATCTTCAATGGCCTTGCTGATCAACTCCATATTTGTGCCAATTTCTTCATCCTCTGTTCCAGCAGCAATAGCAATGGGAACATCTGAGATGACTTGACTGATCAAGTCGTAGACACCTTCACCTATCTTCTTACTATGAGAAATGATGACAAGTCCTACTTTATCCGCCATAGTTAGTCCTCCATTTCGATTACAGTTGCCAGTGCTTCAAAAATATAATAAGATGACATAGAACCGGGATCTACATGCCCACGTGAACGCTCATTCAGATAAGAAGCCCTGCCTTTTGTTGCTTTCAGTTCTCGTGTATCTTCAATCGTCGCCTGGCAGACCTCGAGCATTTCCTGCCAATCTTCTACTTTTTCAGTTCCTAGAAAATCAGCTACCTGATACCATACATCATATAATGTTTTTTCACCGAGTTCGGCATTACCACGCATTTTTATTCCTTCCAGTGCCTGGTCTATTGCAGATTTAAGATTTTGCTGATCAACCTCTTGTCCTTGTAATGCTGTCGCCATTTTCAAAAAAGCCGTTCCATAAAGAGGTCCGGAAGCACCGCCAATTTTAGCTGTTAGCGTCATCGCAGCAGATTTTAATACATCTGCCACTGATTCATATTCTGTACCATCAATTTTTGCCACCACTTCACCAAAGCCCCTTGCCATGTTAATACCATGATCTCCATCACCAATAGCCTGGTCTAAGGCTGTCAATTGTTCTTTGTTCGCTTCCATTCTTTTATGAATTTCTCTCATCCATTGTATCGTCTTTTCGACCGTCAAAATCATCAATTCATTCTCCTTCGTGAAACATCATTTTATTTAAAAGCCTGTGCATCTGTGGTTGCTGATAATGCAGATTTAATCTGATGGTCTAGTTTTAAAAGCGTAATAGAAAATCCAGCCATTTCTAAAGCTGTCATGTACTCACCGACCCAGTTTGCGTAAATCGTTATTCCCTTTTCCTTTAGTAAATTAGCAACCTGGCGATACACGATATAGAGCTCCATCTCGGGTGTAGCGCCCATTCCATTGATCATTACAGCAACTTCACTATTATCGTACTCATGATCTGCTAGAATTTTTCCCAAAAGTGTATCAGCAATACGATCGGCTGACTGGAGTGGCACGCGTTCTATACCCGGTTCGCCATGGATACCAATACCTATCTCCATTTCATCTTCTTCCAATGTAAAGCTTGGTTTCCCTGAGGCAGGTACGGTACAAGGAGATAACGCGACACCCATAGAGCGTACCTGTTTAATCACATTTTCTGCAGCTGCTTTCACTTCCTGTAATGGTGCTTTTGTTTCTGCGATTGCACCGGCTACTTTATGAACAAAAACAGTTCCGGCAATTCCTCGTCTACCAGAGGTAAACGTACTGTCCTCTACGGATACATCATCATTCACGATTACTTTTTCCACCGTAATTCCTTCTGCCTCTGCCAATTCTGCTGCCATGTCGAAGTTCATCACATCTCCTGTATAGTTTTTAATGATGAGCAAGACACCTTCACCACTATCAACAGCCTTGATTGCCTCTAATACTTGATCTGGCGTCGGCGATGTAAATACTTCTCCTGCAACGGCCGCATCCAGCATACCCTTACCTACATAACCTGCATGGGCTGGCTCATGTCCACTGCCACCCCCACTGACAATTCCAACTTTTCCGGTGACTGGTGCGTCGTTCCTTATCACAACGCTTGTATCCGGTAATCGTTTCAAGGAATCACTATGTGCTTTCACAAATCCATCAAGCATTTCTTCTACTACTGCATCGGTATGGTTTAACACTTTTTTCAAAACAGATCACCTCTTCACATCATATAGTTCTATCGTAAACAAAAACGAGCAAATATTCCAAATATATCATGTGCAATTCAATACGAAAGGAGAAAAATATGAATGATGACATCGCATAAGGAAATATACTTCAAGCTAAATTACCTAGTTAGCATCATACGTAAATTTTTTAAAAAAAGCCGTGAGACTAATGCCTCACGACGTTTTTGGATGCACGGCTTCATAGAGCAGTTGATCTAATTCCTTCGTATATTCTTCTGTCTGTATTGCTGTCCATGCTAGCTGCTGTTCCATTTCTTTTATTACAGCATCTTTTTCTTGTTTTACCCAATTAATATCGAAGAACAACGCACCTGTTCTGCGAATGAAAAAGTCTACCGGTTTACATGCTGCTTCGTGTTCTAAACTGTAGGAAAGCATAGCACTTGTCAACGGTGCCAGCTCAGCCTCATTTTTCGTTGCTTGCTGATAATAATCGAATACTGCCTCAACGTTAGATCCATAACGTTGAACAAGCATTTCCGCTTCTTCCGTCGTCATGCCAAGTTCTACACCTTTCGGAATTTGCTCTTCCTTAAATTGTTTGAATCCTTTAGAACCTCCAACATCTCCGCCAGAGATCGGCAATTTCTTCGTATCACTTGGATAAAATACTTTTCGTTCTGCTTCTACCATTTTATCATGGATAACATTGACAACATGTTCAGCCATTTTTCGATAGCCTGTCAACTTACCACCTGCAATTGAAATAAGCCCCGAATCTGATTCGAAAATCTCATCTTTACGTGAAATCTCAGACGGGTCCTTGCCCTCTTCATGAATCAATGGACGTAAACCAGACCAGCTTGATTCGACATCATCAGCCGTTATCTTCAAGTCAGGGAACATAAAGTCAATCGCATTTAACACATAATCACGATCTGCTTCCGTCATCGTAGGATGCGCAATATTACCCTCATAAACCGTATCTGTTGTACCAACATATGCTTTACCATCACGCGGAATAGCAAATACCATACGGCCATCTGGTGTATCGAAATAGATCGCTTGTTCTAAAGGAAAACGAGAATGATCGAATACAAGGTGAATCCCTTTTGTTAATTGCAATGTTTTGCCCTTCTTAGACTGATCTTTCTCACGAATCGTATCTACCCACGGCCCAGCGGCATTCACGATATATTTAGCATCGAGTTCATGTGTGTCACCTGACAATTGATCCGTTACTTCCACGCCAGTGAGCTTGCCGTGTTCATAAAGTAATTCGGTGACTTTGGCATAATTGATGGAGAGCGCACCTTTTTCCACCGCTTTTTTCATAACTTCCATTGTTAAACGAGCATCATCTGTGCGATACTCTACATAATATCCTGCACCTTTTAAACCATTTTCTTTCAAAAGCGGTTCACGTTTGATCGCTTCCTGGCTGTTTAACATTTTACGACGTTCTGATTTCTTTACGCCTGCGAGAAAGTCATAAACACGCAAGCCAATATTGGTGGAAAATGGACCAAATGTACCCTGATCATAAAACGGCAACATCATCCATTCTGGAACCGTAACATGTGGTCCATTTTCGTATACTATTTCACGTTCTTTCCCAACTTCTGCTACCATTTTCACTTCAAATTGTTTTAAATAACGTAATCCACCGTGTACTAACTTCGTGGATCGGCTCGAAGTACCTGCCGCAAAATCCTGCATTTCTACTACAGCCACTTTTAGACCACGCATAACTGCGTCCAATGCAATTCCTGCACCAGTGATACCTCCACCGATAACAACCATGTCCAACTGATCTTTTTTCATTTCCTGGAACATTTCTGTTCGTTGTTTACTCGAAAAGGTCATAGATTTCGCCCCCAAATGTTTATATATTTTATTTAAAAAGCCTTGTTGCTTCTACTGCTTTTTTCCAACCAGCATATAATTTTTCTCTATCTTCATTCTCCATATTTGGCTCGAAACGTTTATCAACGTCCCATTGCGTCTTAATTGCTTCCCTGTCATCCCAATATTCAACTGCAAGTCCTGCTAAATAGGCTGCACCTAGAGCAGTCGTTTCAATCACTTCTGGTCTTTCAACAGGAACATCCAATATGTCACTTTGAAATTGCATAAGGAAATCATTGGCAACTGCGCCACCATCCACACGTAACGATTTCACGTCTAGATCAGAATCATCGATCATGGCTCTGAGTACGTCCTTCGTCTGATAGGCAATTGATTCTAATGTCGCGCGGATGAAATGTTCTTTCTTCGTCCCACGTGTTAATCCAAATGCTGCTCCACGCGCATCACTGTCCCAGTACGGTGTTCCCAGTCCAACGAAGGCTGGTACCATATATACACCTTCTGCTGATTCCACTCGCGTTGCATATTTTTCGGAGTCTTTCGATGAATGAAACATTCTTAATCCATCACGCAACCATTGCACAGCAGATCCGGCAACAAAAATGCTACCTTCAAGAGCATATTCGACCTTACCATCTACTCCACATGCTAAAGTGGTTAATAATCCATTGTTAGAGCGAACCGGCTCTTCACCGGTATGCATCAGCATAAAACACCCAGTTCCATAAGTATTTTTTACCATACCTTTTTCAAAGATGGCCTGACCGAACAAGGCTGCCTGCTGATCACCAGCTGCGCCAGCTATCGGCACGTTTTGACCGAAGAAATGATAGTCTACTGTTTCTCCATATACTTCTGAAGAAGATTTCACTTCTGGAAGCATGCTCTTAGGTACACCGAGAATATCCAGTAATTCATCATCCCATTTAAGGTCGTATATGTTATACATTAACGTACGTGATGCATTGGAATAATCCGTTACATGCTCATTACCGCCCGTTAATTTATAAATTAACCAAGTGTCAATCGTTCCGAACAACAAGTCCCCATTGTCCGCTTTTTCTCTTGCTCCCTCTACGTTGTCTAGTATCCATTTCACCTTCGTTCCAGAAAAATAAGCATCTATTAATAATCCAGTTTTTTGACGAAAGGTATCCTGATAACCAGCCTCTCTGAGTTCACGACAAATACCTTCCGTTTGGCGAGATTGCCACACAACTGCTTTATAGATAGGCTTACCTGTATTCTTATCCCAGACGACCGTCGTTTCTCGTTGATTGGTAATACCAATTCCAGCGATTTGCGATGCTTCAATATCTGCCTTTCTCAACGCTTCAGAAATACATGCCAAAACAGAAGTCCAGATTTCATTGGCATCGTGCTCTACCCAGCCAGATTTCTGAAAAAATTGTTCGAATTCTCGTTGCCCTACCTCTACAATTTCTCCTTTTTGATTAAAAATAATCGCTCTCGAACTAGTTGTTCCCTGATCAATCGATAAAATATATTTCTCCATGTTATTTATCCTCCTCTAATCTAATGATTTATATAACTTGCTTCTTGAGATGATTTCTTAGTTGATGCAACATGTGCATGGTGTTTTTTTTGTTCATCGGCTAATGCTACTCCTAATAGTATTAGTACCACTAATGACATTATCCAAAACAACAGTGTAAAGTCACCTTCAAAAAAAGCTTTATAAAAAACTGCTCCATACACACCACCAATAATCGGTCCTACTACTGGAATCGAAGCATATTTCCAATTGGAATCACCTTTTCCGATAATCGGTAATAAAGCGTGGGCAATTCTTGGCCCCAAATCACGAGCCGGATTAATAGCATAGCCAGTCGGTCCACCTAACGATAAACCGATTGCAACAATAAGCAACCCGACGATTGCTGGATTTAATCCTTCCGTAAAATCGTTTGCACCAATGAACAGCAAGCCCATAACTAGGACAAATGTCCCGATCACTTCACTTACCAGGTTAGCCGGACCACTTTTTATCGCAGGATCCGTTGCAAAAACAGCTAATTTTCCTGCTGGATCATCCGTTGCTTTCCAATGTGGCAAGTATTGAAAGAAGACAATAGCCCCACCAATAATCGCACCGAGCATTTGGGCTAAAATATACATCGGCACTTTCTCCCAAGGAAATTCGCCGATACTGGCAAAACCTAATGTAACTGCTGGATTGATATGGGCACCGGATACGCTTCCAACTGCATAGACACCCATCGCTACACCAAGTCCCCATCCCAGTGTAACAACGATCCATCCTCCTCCTTCAGATTTCGATTTCTTCAATGTTACCCCGCCGACAACACCACAGCCTAGAATAACTAAGATCATGGTTCCAATTAATTCTGCAAGAAATTCAGACATTCTAACACCCCTTCACAGTATGTTAATAAACTATACCCATAATTTGTCGCATAGATGCGTAAAATGTCAAAAAACAGAAAAAATCCACACAGCTATCCACGTATCACTTTAATTATGATACGAAAATGTGCTGTGTGGACTCCTATTCTCCGACACGTTCTTTTAACTTGTGTCTACTAGAATATCGAATTTCCTGACATACGTCAAACATTTTTTCTTGCCCTTCCTTCACCATAAAGACCGACGAGATGTCGTGACAGCTATCGCTCCGCTAGCTAAGGCGCTTTCGATTTCATCTTCGGTTTTAATTAAACCTCCCGCTATAACCGGAATTCTTGTTTCCTCTGCAATTTCTTTGATTACTGATGGTATAATTCCTGGTAAAACTTCAATATAATCAGGGTTGGATTTTTGGATTAATGCAATATTTTTAGTGATAGCAGAGCTATCTATAGCAAACAAACGCTGAATAGCAACAATCCCGCTTTTCTTAGCCAATGTGATCACACTCGCCCTGGTAGAAACAATTCCATCCACTTTGATCTGGCGCACAAGAAATTCCATACCATATTGATCAACCTTTAATCCGTTGATCAAATCCGCGTGAACCAAAACCCTTTTTCCACTTTTTTTCGCATATTGAACCACTTGTGGTAATTGTGCAATTCTTGTTTCCAATAAGATAATTAAAGAATGCCCATCATTTTTTAATAATACTTCAAAATCTTTCATTTTTCGTACAGCTGGCAGAACACCTTGTAAATCCATGCTTTCCCCTCCTGTTCCTGAACATTTGCGAATATCTATTATTTAGCATAAACTTAATAGAGAACGGGACACAACTATTCTATTTTTTATAATTTGATTTTCAGATAATTAAGATAATAAAGAAAAATTATTACTCATTTTCTGAAAAACATGTTATGATAATAGATGTGTCTATTTTATGTCGTATTTTCATTTATTTTGTAGTGCAACTTATAAACCGTGCATTTCATATGCTCAAATCAAGTCCTCTAACCAATTCCAGCCAATTTATCTACTGAAGACAATTCAGGTGCACAACATTATGAACTTAATACTTTATTTGTAACATCATTGTTGAATGAAAACTTTGAAAGGAAGTGGGACACAATGGCAACAAGCTTTGAGGAGAAATCTAATATTTCATTAATGAAAGACGCCGACTACTTATCGAAAATTTTGGACGATGTATTATTACACGAAGGTGGAGAAAACCTGCTAAACACAGTAAAAGAAATTCGCGTACTCTCTACCGAATCAAGAGACAAGCAAGATACGACAATTCAAAACAAAATCAAAGAAAAAATCAGTAATTTAGAGCCAGAATTAAGAAAAATGGTTATTCGCGCATTTTCCATTCACCTACACTTGCTCAATATTGCTGAACAAAACTACAGATCAAGAAGAAGACGTGAATACCAGGCTCAAGATACCAATATCATTCAACCTGGTTCACTTGAAGCTGGAGTTAAAACATTAATCGATAACAACGTAACTCCTGAACAAATCACAGAACTATTAGAGAAATTATCTTTAGAACTTATTATGACTGCTCACCCGACAGAGGCTACCAGACGTACGATCCTTCAAATTCATAAACGAATTGCACGCCTCTTAACGCAGTGGGACTATTCTTATACACGATACGAAAAGAAAATGCTCCAGGAACGAATTGCGAATGAAATCACGTTCTTATGGCAAACACAAGAAATCCGACAAAAGAAACCATCTGTTATGAAAGAAGTTTCGAATGGTCTCTACTATTTTGACAGGGTTCTATTTGATGTTTTACCAAAAATTCATGATGACCTGGAGGACTTATTGTTTGAAAGATACAATCTTCGCTGGAAGATTCCTTCATTCCTTCGGTTCGGTTCATGGATTGGTGGAGACCGTGATGGTAACCCGAATGTAAAAGCAACTACTACCTATGAAACATTAAAAAAACATAGAGAATTGGTACTTAAGAAATATAAAGAAGCATTAGCGACATTAAAAGACCGACTCAGTCATTCTGATTCTAAAATTGAAGTCAGCAATGATCTTAGGGAATCCATCCTAAACGATCAACAAGCTTTACAGTTTAATGGCTGGCACAAAGAAGATGAAGTATACCGAGTAAAATTATCATTGATGCTGAGGAAATTGGAATATACGGAACAGGATCATGAACTAGGGTATGCAAAATCAGAAGATTTACTAGCAGATTTATATTTAATTCGTGAAAGCATGAAAGTTCACCACCCATCACATAACCCTGTAAAATTACTGCGCAAAGTGATTCGTCAAGTTGATTTATTTGGTTTCCACCTTGCTTCACTTGATATACGTAATCACAGTGGTGAGCATGAATCTGCGTTGACAGAAATTTATGAAAAAGTGGACATCATCAAGGATTATAAATCACTAAATGAAGACGAGAAAGTGAAAATTCTAACATCCACTTTAGAGAATCCTCGTCCGATGATCTCTATTTATGATGAATTTTCACCTGAAACCCTAGAAGTCATTGATACATTCCGTATGATTAAAAGAGCGCAGGATACATTCGGTCTTCGTGCCATTGAAGTGTATTTAATTAGTATGACAGACAACGTGAGTGATTTGTTAGAAGTATTAGTTCTTGCTAAAGAAGCAGGACTATACCGTGTTCATCCTGATGGAAAAGTTGTCAGCAGAATTCATGTTGCTCCACTTCTTGAAACAATTGATGATTTAAAAAACGGTCCAGACATGATAAAAAAATTATTTAACATTCCGCTTTACCGCAAGCATTTAGAAGCACGCGGTGATTTGCAGGAAGTAATGCTTGGTTATTCCGACAGTAGTAAAGACGGTGGAAACATTACTGCAAATTGGGAATTATTTCAGGCACAACAGGAAATACATGATATTGCTTCAAGCTATGGCGTGAAGCTGAAATACTTCCATGGACGTGGTGGATCACTTGGACGTGGTGGTGGACCACTTTACTCCAGCTTATTATCACAACCAGCCGTTACACTAGGTGATGGTGTAAAAATCACAGAACAAGGTGAAGTATTGTCTTCCCGCTATTTATTGGAGGATATCGCGTACCGTAGTCTTGAGCAGGCAACATCTACGTTGCTAACAGGTATTATGGGGCTTAACGATGACCATGAAAATATGGTACCGATCCAGGAAGAAGTGGAAGCAATGAGTACAATCTCTGAATACGCACTGAAAAAATATCAGTCCCTTGTATTCGAAGATCCAGGCTTTATTCAATACTTCAACGAGGCGACTCCTTTACACGAACTTGGTGATTTAAATATTGGTTCTCGTCCAATGAAACGTAAAGGTAGCAATCGTTTTGAAGACTTACGTGCAATCCCCTGGGTATTTGCTTGGACACAAAGCCGTCAGTTGCTACCAGCCTGGTATGCTGCGGGTACTGGCTTCAAGCAATATCTTGACCAGACTGGAAACTTAGAGTTACTGCAAAAAATGTACCAACAGTGGCCATTCTTCCATGCAACAATTAATAATCTGCAAATGGCCCTAACAAAAGCAGACATCAATACGGCTCAAGGCTACGCTGATATGATGGAAGATAAAGAAATCAGCTCCCGTATTTTTGGTGCAATCAAAGAAGAATACCAAGTCACAAAAGACATTGTCCTTAAAATTACCGGACAAGAAGAATTGTTGGATAATCGCACCAACATTAAGGACTCGGTGAGATTACGTAATCCACTAGTAGACCCGTTAAACTTATTACAAGTACAACTAGTTTCACAATTACGAGCTAAAGGCGAAGACGGCGAACATTATGATGAATTATTAATGGAAGCTCTACTCACCATTAACGGTGTAGCAGCAGGTCTTCGCAATACAGGCTGATCCAAACTATATATCAAACTGCCAGTGCCTTACGCAAGCACTGGCAGTTTTTTTATAAGCCAAAACAGTATTTAATTACGGATTCGTGCAAATTGCTCTTAGAAAAAAAGATAGGTTCTTTTAAACGGATTATGGCAACTAGCGGAGAGGTTATTTTGAAATGTTTTTAGTTGTATGATACCGCTCCGGCCAACTACTTCGCGTCCCACAGGACGTGGAGCAATTTTTAGGAGCTTTGCTACGCATAGAAAACCTATCAACATTACCACATTGGCATACAGTTCTTCTTTTGCTTAATACACTTAAGTTACGGAGTGTTTGTTCTCCCCTATCACTGTTCACACGCATATCATCATTTCACATATTCTAAATATTTTCGTTATTTCACTTTTAGTTTCACTCACATCGGGTAAATAATAATATATCGTGAATTTTTTTCAACAAATTTGTGTCTGATTTTTGAATTAAATGTTACAACTTTATGAACATCTGTGATATACTATTATTGTAAACACTTACAGTGCGTGTTCAAAAAGGAGGACAAAAAGCGCAAAGAAATTCAAGGCGGCATAGCTTCGAGTATCGGGATGTATTAGTACATGAGGCACAGAGAAGCAAGCCAACGCAGAAGTTCACAGCGTTTTTTCCCGGACTTTTTGAACATCCTCTTACAGATTTAAATTTTATTCATTGAGGTGATGATGATGGATATATTGTTAATATTTTTATTAGTATTTAGTTGTACACCGTTCATTTTGTGGGGAGATAATTGGAAAAAAACAGCCATCGGACAAATTCCATTGGTGGTTGGCGCATGGTTCACCTTCTATCAGCATATGACTGCAGGAATTGGAACTGGCGAAATGCTGCTGTGGGGTATATTCTTTGCTAATATCGTGTATGGCCATATTGCATTCACCATCGTATTGCTTGAAATGCGCAAAACTGTTAAACAAAAACAACTATTAAAAAAATCAATTGAGCTCTCCAAGTGATGTCAACGTACATCACTTTTTTTATGTTCGATATGTTAAGCGACTTCGAGTTGATTGTATGAAAGCGATATCTTCGGTATAATTTAAACAAATCGTTTTAAGATATGGAGGAACAACTATGCAAATTGTTGTAGCACCAGATTCATACAAAGGCAGTCTTTCTGCAACTGATGTTGCCGAGACGATGAAACAGGCCATCGAAGTGTTGGGTGATCACAACGTCATTACGAAACCAATGGCAGACGGTGGTGAAGGAACGATAGAAGCCATATTATCTGCCTCATCTGGAGATGAGATCCACTTACCCACGTTAGGTCCATTAGGTGAAACCATTCAGACAAGCTATGCCATTATTGATGATAAAACAGCGATAATTGAAACGGCTATGCATGCAGGGTTGTACCAAGTGACAGAAGAGAAAAGAAACCCCGATTTAACGACTACATACGGAATGGGGCAAGCCATACTGGATGCACTTGATAAAGGGTGCAACAAGATTATCGTTGGTTTAGGCGGAAGTGCAACCAATGATGGCGGCCTAGGTTTATTGCAGGCTCTTGGCTTAGAGGCATACGATGAGGATGGGGAAACCGTAGATATATTTGGAAAGGACCTATTACGTATCACGTCCGTTAATATGGAAAAACTAGATCCAAGGCTAGCCATGGTCGATTTACGAATTGCCTGTGACGTAGATAATCCATTGTGTGGTGAACTCGGGGCAAGCAGTGTCTATGGCCCGCAAAAAGGCGCCACACCTGATCAAGTACATCAATATGATCTAGCATTAGAGCAATTCGCAAAACTTTTAGAACATCAGTCAGGTACTAATTACCAAGATACTGCTGGTGCCGGAGCTGCCGGTGGTTTAGGCTTTGCATTTCTTACACTTGGTGGCACATTGCAATCAGGTGCTAAACTGATCGGAGAAGCGATTGCATTGCCTGAAGCTATTAAACAGGCTGATTTGGTTATCACTGGTGAAGGACAGAGTGACGAACAGACTCTCTATGGAAAAGCGCCTGGATATGTCGCGGATCTTGCCAATAATTATCAAATTCCAGCAGTCCTGCTGTCTGGCAGTATAGGTGGCGACACCACGAAATTACGCAAATATTTTGCCGGTTGTTTTTCAATCGTCAACCGTCCACTATCACTTGCAGAATGCATGACAAACACATCTTCCCTGTTATCAGAGCAAGTCAAACAAATTATCTCACTTATTCAAGCATTTAGATAAGATTGATAACTTGTGACACTTGCTGCTTTTTGCGATAATATGGAATAGAAACAACAACAATGAGGAGGTCTTTTGCTTGACTGATACATACCATAATAGCAAATTGAAAGTATTTGCATTGAGTTCAAACCTTCCACTTGCTGAAGAAATTGTCAAACATATCGGAATTGATTTAGGAAAATCATCTGTTAAAACGTTCAGTGATGGGGAAATTCAAATTAATATTGAAGAAAGCATCAGAGGCTGTGATGTATTTGTCATTCAGTCTACTTATGATCCAGTAGAGGATCATATTATGGAATTGCTGATCATGGTGGATGCATTGAAGAGAGCTTCTGCCCGATCAATAAATGTCGTCATGCCTTACTACGGGTATGCGCGTCAAGATCGTAAATCTCGTGCAAGAGAACCGATCACAGCCAAATTAATCGCAGATCTTATCCAAAAAGCTGGTGCACATCGGATGATTTCCATTGACCTGCACGCACCACAGGCGCAAGGGTTCTTTGATATACCAGTCGACCCAATCACCGCTGTTCCAATTATCGGCAGTTACTTAGATGCAAAGCAATTAGAACATATCGTTGTGGTAGCACCAGATCACAGCAGTGTGTCACGTGCAAGACATTTAGCGGATCAATTAAAAGCTCCAATCGCTATCGTCGATCGACGCGGTCCACGCGATAATGCATCTACGATTAGTATTGTGGGTGAAGTTGAAAATAAAACAGCGATCATTATCGATGATATTATTGATACCGGACATCGAATCTCCACGAGTGCAGAAGCGTTACAAAATCATGGCACTAAAGAAGTTTATGCTTGTACGACACACCCGGTTCTTTCAGGCTCTGCTGTAAATAAGATCCTCGACTCTGGTATTAAAGAATTGATCGTTACTAATACGATTCCACTAAAAGAAGAAAAACAAGTTAATAAAGTAACCCAATTGACCGTTGCACCAGTAGCGGCAGAAGCCATTATCCGTTTATATGAACAGCAATCCGTCAGTTCCTTATATAAGTAAAAATGGACGGCAGTACGATGTTAATCATCGTACTGCTTTTTTTGATTTAAAGTCGCTCTCCCCCTTCCCTTGTAAGATTTTCCTACAGATTTTTTTGGCACACCTTCTGGGCGAATACATATGATAGCCATATAAAGAGAGGAAGAGGGATCATGCGTATAAAAATATCATTAGCACAGTTGATCACCATCTCCTCCCCATTGTGTTTACTGTTGATATGGGAATTTTGTTCCCAATTTTCCATACTGGATCCACGATTCTTTCCACCACCAACATTAATACTGAAAACACTTATACAAATGGGAGAGTCTGGTGAACTTTTTCAGCACATTTTGATCAGTTTAAGACGAATTGTATTAGGGTTTTTACTCGGTGTTATACCAGCAATTTGCATAGGGTTATTAATGGGAATGTACCGTTATTTCCGCCAGTTCTTCTCACCTATCATTATGATTTTTATGCCAATTCCAACTATTGCAATGCTACCAATTATCTTAATTCTTTTTGGTATCGGTGAATTTTCCAAAATGATTACCATTGCTATTAGTGTCTTTTTCCCGGTAGCCATTAACACTGCAGCTGGTGTCGCTAATATAGATAAGATTTATCTAGATGTGGCAAAAAATTATCAAGCTAGCGCAAAGGACTTCTTTTTCAAAATCGCTCTGCCCGGTTCACTGCCAGTAATGTTAGAAGGAATTCAGATGGGGCAGGCAATTGCCTTACTAACCATCGTTGCAGCTGAAATGATTGGGGCAACTTCGGGGATTGGTTATTTGATCTGGATGAATTACAGAGCATTTTTATTACCAGAAATGTATGTCGGTTTAATTCTTATTTCGTTTTTTGGTTACTTTTTCTCCTTATTACTTAGAGGACTCGAACGGAAATTACTACCGTGGAAATAAAGCAGAAAAGAGGGATAAAGTTGTCAAAAATAATGATCGATGATTTGTCGAAGCAATTTATTAAACGGGATAAGTACATTCAGGCACTTGAACAGATCACCTTAACGATTAATCAAGGGGAATTCGTTTGTTTACTCGGACCGAGCGGCTGTGGAAAAACCACATTACTTAGAATATTAGCTGCCTTAGAAAAAACAACTAACGGATCGGTCCACATTCAACAAAGTGATAAAAAGAAGCCATTACAATCGATGGTATTCCAGGAGAATGGCATTATTCCTTGGCTTAGCGTCGAAGACAATGTAGCATTTGGACTAAAAATGAGGCATTTACCAAAGAACTACATTAAAGAACGTACCGAATATTATTTAGATAAGGTTGGATTAACACAGTTTAAGCACCTCTATCCTAAAGAATTATCTGGGGGCATGAAGCAGCGGGTCAGCATCGCCCGTGCCTTTGCGAACGATCCTGAAATTCTGTTAATGGATGAACCTTTCGCTGCTTTAGATGAACAAAACAAGTTTATACTGCAAGAAGAATTGCTGTCGATTTGGCAAGAAACGAAAAAAACAGTACTGTTTATCACCCACAGTATTGATGAAGCATTGTTGCTCAGTGACCGAATTTTGTTAATGAGTGCACAACCAGGAAGAATCATTCAAGACATCCACATTGATACTAAAAGGCCGCGATCTATCGAGCAAGTGCGATCCGATTCCACGATGACACAGACATTTTTAGATGTATGGGAGCATCTTCAAAGTGAAGTCAAAAAAGCCAGGCTAAAGTGATGAAGTGAGACTAATGGGGGTCTTGCGGACAATTAGCTCCGTGATAAATTAGATGGAGGAATAAAAATGAAAAAATGGATTTTCCCAATGATGGCTATTGTTA
Organism: Gracilibacillus caseinilyticus; assembly: GCF_022919115.1. Classification (NCBI taxonomy): domain Bacteria; kingdom Bacillati; phylum Bacillota; class Bacilli; order Caryophanales; family Bacillaceae; genus Gracilibacillus; species Gracilibacillus caseinilyticus. The sequence continues at coordinate 4,318,997 of NZ_CP095072.1, forward strand.
TGTTTCTATTGCTTAGTTCGTGTCAATCGTCAGAAACAACGGAAAAGAAAAAAACGGACAATGATGATCCGTTAGCACCGTTAGAAGAGACGGCCAAAGTGGTAATTGCAGAAGATGGTTCTGCTTCTGGAGCTGGCTTTTATATTGCTAAGGATAAAGGCTATTTTGAAGAATATAATATCGAAGTAGAGTTCGCCACATTTGGAAACAGTGATGAAATGTTACCTGCTGTTGCTTCTGGTGAAGTGGATGTTGCTGGGGGTATCTCTACAGCTTCTTTCTTTAACTCGATTGCACAAGGTATTGACGTTCGTTTTATTGCAGATAAAGGCCATAATAATGAAGGAAGTTCGTATTTTACATTTGTAGTGCGTGAAGATTTAAAAGATGAGATTACCGAGTATGCCGATGTAGAAGGCAAAAAAATTGCAGTTTCCTCGGAGAATTCAGTTGATGACTATATTTATCATGAAATGTTGAAGCATGCTGGTATTTCAACTGATGATGTTGAATTTGTATTAATGAGTGATTTCGGTAATATGATGGCTGCGATGGGTAATAAGCAAGTTGATCTTGCTTTGCAAATTGAACCATTGATTACACAAGGAGCGAACCAAGGAATTCATCAACGGTTCTTAGATGCTACCGCTTATGCACCAGAAGCTCAAATTGCAATGGTTCTCGGATCTCCCAAGTTTTTAACAGACAGACGCGATGTTGCGCTTCGCTTTATGGCCGCCTATTTACGAGGAGTCCGTGATTATAACGACGTATTTATCAAAGGGGAAGATGATGGCGGTGAAGTGATTTCGATCATGGCCAACCACACTGCCTTAAAAGATGAAGAACTTTGGAGAGAAGTCGGTGTAACAGGATTAAATCCTAATGGTTATATTTTTGAAAACAACGTAGTCGATCAATATGAATTTTATAAAGAGAATGGTGCAATCCAAGGAGAATTAGATTTTGATAAAGTTATTGATATGTCACTCGTTGAAGAAGCACTTGATATTATCGGAAAATACGAAGAATAAGACTAAAGCCTCCTTACTTCACGCTTGTTGTGTAAAGTGAGGAGGCTTACATGTTGTTCAAACAGGAAAAAACGGACATGAACCCCGATCCGTCCTACTAATACAACTATCTATAATACGGATTATGTAAAGTGAACTGTATTATTATGTGTCCATTTTGATATATTTTATGTGGGTAGCAAAGCTCCGGAAATATGCTCCGCGTCCTGTGGGCACGACTTCAGCTAGGCTACTACTTGAACAACTTCTTTGCTGCCTTGTGCCGAGGAAGCTCACTTCGAAGCGATACTTGCAGACACAGGCACAGACAAAGTGGATCTTCAGCTCGCGCTGATTCCACGGGAGTCTCCGCATATTTCCTACGCTTAAGGGAAGTGCTACAACGTATGGAACAGAAAAAAGCAGTGGTGCTAAACATAATGTTATTATGAATGTGATTGTACCAAAGGCAATAATAATCCTCTCAATATGTTAACTCTTGCATAATTTGTAGAAACCATACATCAGCGTAGGCCAACCACGTAGACTCCCGCGGGACATGCAGGTGCTGAAGATCCACTTTGTGAAGTGCCTTTCTTCACAAAGTTAGCTTCAGCCGTGCCCCGCAGGACGCGAAGTGGTTGGCTGGAGCGGTATCCGAGTACATGAATCATTTCAAAATTACCATTTAGCTGCTAGTTGACATAATCCATATTATCAGAACCTACACTATTATTTCCTCAATCTTAAGCAAAAATTTTGGTGTTTCGGCTTGGCTTATGAAGTAATTGCTTTCTTAATCTTATAAAAAAATTTTAAGATCATCCCCAAAATGATAAGGACAAAAATTCCACCAAATAATACATATCCAATTATCTTAATCGGCATGGATAAAGCTCCCTTTCCGTTTGCAGGTATACCTTCATTTTGCATCGTTAAACGGCTTATTTTGCTGTTGATTATAATGACTTCGCATACTAGGCCACCTTTAGCTAATACTCAAAGTTTCAAACTTTCATCCTATCATCGTTTCTTTTGTTCTTAACCAGCTATAAGTTACCTCAATCCTAACATTCTGCTTCTTTTACATAAATAGCCTGCAAGAGTTCATCTTCCTGCAGGCACCCTATACTATTTACCAACTAAATCTGCTAATGCTATCGTTTTTTGATCGGTATATAATATATTATTTTCCAGCGATGGTGATGTTGACTGATCATGAGAAACAGGTGAACCATAGAAGGCATGGACCAACAAGTGTTTACCTGCTTCTATCGACGCTTCAACCGTTGGAAGCACGGTTCGTTTCTCCATTATATTTGTATTTGCATTGGGAAAAATACATTTCGCTTCTCCTTGTTTATCTAATGAAAGTGCAGACACTCTTCCATTTGCAGTTTCAGCGTTTCCATGCTCACATTTATTGTCAGCATCTTGATCAGATAAACCTAATGAAAATCCACCGTCAGCGATATCCAAAGGTCTTGCTGTATCGATTTGATGAATCCTTACATGCCATGGCAACCCAGGTATTAGCCATGTTTTGATCGTGACATTCTGCCAAGGTTTCCATTTAATATAGATATGATCCTGCTCGATCCGCTTCTCGATGATTTGTTGCTTAACACGATAGTGATTATCCTGTTCACTTACCGCCAGCATGCTATCAAAAGCACCTTGATCAAGACCGAAATTGGCTCGTGGTACACTGAAACCGAAGTAATTGGAATAAACAAACTTCTCATACTTTGCTGATGCATGGGTGTGAGCATTCGTATGCTGGTATCCAGTTGTAAATGCAGCAACATGGTCTGCATCAGCATCACGAACAAGCATCATACGAGGATTGGACTGCATAACTTTTTCTTCTGATAATGGTAATCTTTTTTCATCAGACTTCCAAAACGGATGATCATCCGCTAATGCTAAAATTAAAAATATTTTAAACCCCCAATACGGAGAACCTGGTGCATTATAATTTTCTGCCATATGCAAATTAGGATATTGATATCCTATGGACAATGTACCATTTGGCAAAAAGATGTCCTGCTTGCTCCAATGACGCAAATGATTGAAAATAATGCCTTTTACGACGCCAAGTGGTATGTTACTTAACCCCGCAAATACATACGCACTCCAAAAAGAGGCCTGTGCAAAACGATAAGATAAACTTCGTCCATAAGGAAGTGCGCGCCCATCATCAGAGAACCAATGAATGAAATCTTCTGCAAATCGTTCAGCTCGCTGTTTATATATTCGTGCGCGAGCAGGGTCATCCTTCTCCATAATTTTGGCATAGAACAATCCATAATAATGAATAGCAAAAGGTGTATAATAATCGACATGAGCGACTTCTCCATCCTGGTACCAGCCATCTCCAATATAGAAGTCATCGATTCTGTCCAAATGTTGATCAATGGTTTCTTGACTGTAATACGCTCCGACCTTTTTAAGGCCGATATTCACGATAACAGCAAAAAACAGCCAATTACAATCATGCGCTTTGTGCTTATTTACTTGACTCAACCATTGAACCAGATTTTCTTGCTGTGATGATGACAGTGGCTCCCACACATATTCCGGCGCCAGACATAACGCGTAGCCGAACGCTGCCATTTCAACGATTCGTTGATCATAATCTGCAATTTCTCCCCAATAGCCATCACTCTCAGGATCAGTACCATTGATTATTCCATCTAAATGCCTCGGCCACAAAGCTGCTTCACCTTTTACCATTAATAATGGAGCCGCTCCCCATAAAACGCGGGAAAAGCATTCCAAACCAGCTACATGTTCAGGGTATGCTGCTGCAGTCTGACCTACTTGAATCCTAGAATGAGATTTATCATAATAAGGGTCTAACGGCTGCCACATTGATTCTGCTAATCTGGCAATATCCTCTTTTGTTTTTAATGAATTATGATGCAAGCAATCCATACTCTCCCTCCTTAATTAATTCTGAACGTGATATCAGCCTGAATCATTGGCTGTAATAAATTACAATTAAATACTATATGTAAGAAATATTCCTTCTCTCCACTATGATTAATAAAATCTTTCCGTTCGATAGCAGGTTCCCATGATTCTCGATCATAAAGAATTTCCAAATTCACTTCTTCTCCCATTAATACAATCATGTCCTCCTTACATTTGTAAGGCAGATCTGCTACGACAAAAGATTCTACCAGAGAATCAGGTGCTTGATTAAACTGAAAAGTGTCCATAACCTGAAGTACTGGCTGATCAGTATGCATCCATTTCAATTCTCGCAACAGGCGTACATCGGCAGGGTAAGCTTGGCTCATATCCATAAGCAAACGATCAATATCATATTTTTGTTCTACCTCTACGAAATGGCCACGATACTCCTTCCCTGCCTGCTGACAAGTCCCGTCAATCACTGGAACCGAATGCCCTTCTGCACTGTTACAGATGAACTGATAACGATTGTGATTAAAGTAATCTTTGTTATATTGACCAGCACCTAAATCTCGTAGAAATACCTGATTCTTTCCATAAAGAATGAATTGTCCGACATCATTGTGATTATGTGGTTCTTCATTATGACCTGCCTTTACAGCGAAGCTACCTTCTTTCTTACGAGATAGAAAGATTGCAGATTCCTTTAAGTAATAATTTTGCTTAGGCCAATCACTACCTTGCAGCCTGTCATCATACCATTGTAATTCCCGAATTGCTGGTGCCCATCTGCCACAATGATCCACAATCTCAGTCCGGGCCAGATACTTATTAGGCAGATGAACCTCAGGAAACTGCTGATGCAAATAATGCGTAAAACCAATCATTGGTGCTGCATGAGGGGGAGCATCTGAGAAATTGACAATGTGATTATCTGATAAGAAGATTTTTTCCTGAAACAACGCAATTTGCTTAACTTTCGGATCATGAAACAAATTAACCGGCTCAACCTTTTTCAACAAATCGGCATAATAACAGAAAAAGCCAAAGCCGTATTGCCAGTATAAATAGCCTTCTGTACACCCTCCATCTTCTTGAAACCCGGATAGATAATATTTCATCGTCTCATTGACACGAGTAAGGATCGAATTCCTCTCTTCTTCATCCGCTATTAAATAGATAGCTGCAGCACCGATTGATCCTCCGCATACACTCGCCCAATTGTGGGCAGCCCTCTCCCAATGAAAAGTTTGTTGTTTGAAAGGAGTGAATACTCTTCTGTCTACCTCAATCGCCACTTTGTCTATGAGGAAAGGATCCAGCCTCTCCTTATACATAGTCACCATTTCAGCTAGCATAAAGGCTGTTTCGGCTGCAAAAAGGTCAACTGTATATGCTAAATGATTCGTTTGTAGATACATTGTATAGCTTTGTTCTTCCCTGTCCGGATCCAAGTGGGCTGGCAAACACCAGGTAAATTCATTACATATTTGCCAGATTTCATTTTCCAGCAACGATACATAATGCATATCATGCGGACATACATACAGCATTAAACCAAAAGTTGTGACTCGTTTTCTTCGGTAGAAATATTGCTGTTCATAAGCTTCACGCTCTCCATTCGTCATAAACTCCCGATACGTTCGAAAATCAATCTCCGTTACTTTTTCCTGTTCCAATTGTGCAGCGTCTGCTCGCAGCTTTTCGATTACTCGATTTCGCCAGGTCATTTAGCATTTACCCCATTCCATTTGTTGCCTCTGAATTCCAGTGGGGTACAGCCAACCAGCTTCTTAAATACTTTGATAAAATAACTCTGATTGTCGTACCCCAACTGATCACAAATGTTACCAACGGAATCATCCGTTACTTCTAATAACTCTTTTGCCCGTTCTACTTTGCGTTGTTTAACATATTCAACAAAGGTTACTTGCATTTCTTTTTTGAATAACCTGCTGAAATAACTTGCATTTAGATAAAGATGTTCTGCCACTTCATCTAATGACAGCTTTTTGTGCAGATTATGAGAGACATAATAGCAGGCTTCCAACACGTCTTTATGATAATTGTTCTTCAATTGCTGAGCGGTTTCATCTAAGCATTTTTTGGCATAGTCTTGCAGCCAGTCTTGTAATTCATAGATGGAATGGAGAACAAGTACCTCTTCCTGTAATGCTTCCACATGATAATTGGAAGGTAAATAGGGCATCGTTCGTAATCGCATATTCACATCCAGAACCATACGCAGGAACCATTCTTTTACTACTTTAGGGTGAAATTGTTTTTGTATACAGAATTGAATCCACTTCTCTAAATAACGAGAAAAATCAGTAAGGTTTCGTTCAAACAAAGCTTGCTTCAATTGAGAAGTGACCTCTTGGTAATATGAGAAAATTTCCTGGTTAAAAGCCTCCCGTTCCATCTGTTTATCGATTGTTAAAATGGCTCTTGACCGGGCGTAGAACAATTGTGATTCATTGTGCAATATGGACAGTATTTCCGGTCTCAGTGTCTCAACATCTGTTTCATTACCAATTAAAAAAGCAAGATCAATATTCAAGAATTGCTTTAGCGCTTCTTGTAATGATTTCAGCAGAATCCGCAGTTCACCGTAGTTGTCATGCTTGATTGTGACTCGATAGGGATAAAAAATGAAGCCTTTGTTAGCCTCGAAATTCACACAAACAACCTTCAGTCCCTGCTGATGCTCTGTCATTTCCTGCAATACATTTAAAATCGCAAATTGCAAGGTATCTTCCGATATATAATTTTCTTTTACTTTGTAAAAATCCTCGATCGAAAATTGGACAGGAATATAAGAAGTCTGTTTATGTAAGACTTCTAAAAATCGTTTAGAAGATCCTTGGATTAGTTGACGTAACAGCTTTTGATTTTCGATATCCGTATTTATTTTCACCTTATGCTGTAACTGTTTTACTTCTACCAACTTCGTAATATCACGATCTAATTGTCGTTTGCAATGTAATAATATTTCTTCCAAATCATCGGGATTGAGTGATTCTTTTAATATATAATCTTGCACATCCAATTTTAATGCTTGCTGTGCATAAGAAAATTCATTATGACAGGAAATGATAGCGACTTGCAAGTTATCTTTCATTTCCTTCATCTTTCTCGTTAATTCGATACCATCCATCTTCGGCATTCCGATATCTGTTACTAATATATCTGGCATCTCTTCTTTGGCAGACTCATAGGCTAGAAGACCATTCTCATGTGAGCTCAGTAACTCCATCCCCAGTGCTTCCCAATCAATTGTTTCCGATAAAAATTCGATCGTTGGGTAATCATCATCAACTAACATTACCTTGTACATCCTCTTCACCACCTAAAGGAATAATGATTTCAATTGTTGTTCCTACTTTTTCGCTGCTTTTCACTAACATTTCAGGTTTTTGCCGATAAGAAAGCTGCAATCGTTCATATACATTAGTCATACCAATACTGGAAAATCCAGAATGGCTTGCTGGTCGTGTCGTATTCGTTGATTTTCCAAATGTTTCATTTACACGTGTTAGTGCAGCCTCACTCATACCGGCACCATTATCATGAATCAAAATGATAAACTGGTATTCATTTACATCAGCCTCAATTCGAATTTCGCCTTCACCCTGATTTAAACCATGAATAATTGCATTTTCTATTAACGGTTGTAGCAAAAATCTCGGCACCAGTTGGTCTTTGGTTCGATCTGTACACTCTATTAGTAATGTTACTTTATTTTTTTGGCGCATATTCATCAGGTTGACATAGTCACGAATTAATCCAAGCTCATCACGAAATAATATTTGATCATCTTGATTATCAATCGTCCAACGCAGAAGCTTAGATAACGATTGAATCATACCGGCACTGTCTCTATCACCAAAACGAAATACTTTCATTCGTATTGAATTTAAGACATTAAATAAAAAATGCGGATTAATTTGAGCCTGAAGCATCGCTAATTCGGCTTTTCTTTTTCTTTTATGTGTATGGCTAACCTCTGTAATCATCATATTAACGCGATCTAACATATTATTTAATGATTGTGAGAACTCTCCGATTTCATCTTTACTTTCCACCTGAGAACGAACAGACAAATCTCCTCCCTGGACCTTCCTGACTACACGTTCAAGATAGCGGAGCGGCTTGGTAATACGGCTCATTAAATAGGCCAGAATCAAAAAGAAAACAGCAAAAGAAACCGCTAACAAAATAAACACCTTTGAAAAAATGGCATTAATATTTGATGTCGCTTCTTTATAGGGAATCTTTGAAACCAGCTTCCAATCATTAAAGGTTAATTTCTTTTGCGTTACGACATATTTTTGACCTTTTAATTCTACGATTTGCGAGGACTGACGTGGATTCAATTGTGCAACGAATTCTGCCTTACGATTAATTTGTTGTGGGTCCTGATGGGATAAAATTGTATCATCACCGTCAACCAGCAATAGATCTTCTGATTCATTTTTGTTCATTAACACGGTTCTGACTTTTGTTTCTAAAAGTGTCACGATGACATAGCCATAAATTTCTTTGTTATTACTTCTTAACGTTTTTCCTACTGACAGCTGATAGGGATTCTGAATTTTTTCGTATTGGAGCATTGTCGGCTCTACTCCAGACCAGTATGTTTCATACCCGTTAACTTCCTCTAATTTATCGAGCCATTTCTCATCATACAACGAATATGGATCAAATTGTGCAGTCGTGTAATTGGTATAATATTTGCCGTTCTTCAGCAAAATGGTCACATAAGACTTTTCGCCAAGCAGTGTAATGTCCTCGATCGTTTTTTGAATTTGACGATCTTCCAAAAAGCCACTGTAATTCTGATTTTCCAACGCAGACAACGTCATATTGGATTTGTTTTTTAAAATCGTGTTTAATTCCGAATCAATTTGGACAAAGTTGGAAACGTTCAGCATATCATCTAAGATATGTGAAACATTCTCCTCTGTTAAATCCAATGCTTTGATCGCATTTTGCATTGCTTGCTCTTCCACTGCATCTCTTGTCAAATAATTATAAATAGATAAGGACAGGATGACAGGAATACCGATACAGATAAAGGATGCAAGAAAAACTTTAGAACGAAAAGAAGGAGACGTTAATCTCCGAAACAGTGCCCTCATGTACATCCTCCTCACGTTAAAAGAATGGTTGGGGACAACGGATTAACGCCCCTTGCTTAATTGTAATCGTTTTATTAATAGTGCTTCAAGTATTATTGATTATTTTCGATAATCTCGTTAGCCCGTTGATCCATTGCTTCAATCGTGGCATCAATATCCTGCTCTTCGTAGATCAATTTTTCGTATTCTTCATTCACCATTTCATAAATCTCTGCCTGATATGGCGCAGGAGGAATAATTTCAGATGCTTTTGAATTTTTCAATACAGAGATAAGCGCTTCTTTATCTACTTTTTCTGGATTATTTGTATCCTCTAAAATAGTCGTAACGATGCTTTCTAATTCATCATCACCTACACCATTCCATGAAGGAATATTCTTACCTTGGACGATTTGGCCTTCTGTTGTGTACCAACGGATGAATTCATACGCTGCCTGTTTGTGTTCAGAGCTGGATGCAACCGCCATGTAATCCGTTGTTACAGGTGTATAACCGCCTTCATCTCCTTCATCATTTTTAGGATATGGTGCAATGCCCACATTAAAGTTTAACGGGAATTGATCCGTACCACCAAGCTCGGTATTCATCCAGCTTCCAATTGTGACGAGGCTGGCATCTTGATTAAAGAACTGATCACGATAATGAAGTTGCTGTGACATAATATCGGTATAAGGTGTTGCGGACTTATCTTCTTTCTCCATTTGCCAACGAAGCTCTAATGATTTCTTAAACATTGGATCGGTAAAGTTCGAGCTGCCATCCGCTTGTAAAAATTCTGTATTTTCGGCTTTACTTGCTAATGCTAGTTTCATATATTCCATCCAGCCACCATTTTGCGGGCCATGGAAGTACGTACCATAATGGTCATCAGTCGTTAATTGTTTGGCATATTCAGCAAATTCATCCCAAGTCCAATCAGTCGGCATTTCAAGACCCGCCTCTTCTAAATGGTCTTTGTTCACCAGTACGTACCATGGGTTGAATTTACCTGGTAAAGCATAATAGCTGTCACCTAGCTTGGTGTTTACTTTATACTCTTCATTCACTTCAAAACCTTCTTCTTCAATAAATTCATCAATCGGTGCTACCATACCTAAATCCACTCGTTGTGCATAAGAAGCAGGATCACTAAACATTAATACATCCAACTGTTCGCCAGAGGACGCTGCAAGATCCAGTTTCTGCAGTGCTTCATTCGTGTCCCCTTTCTCACTAAGAATGACTAGTTCAACATCAATATTAGGATGGGCTTCTTCAAATGCCGGAATTGTTTCTGACCAATTATAGGAAGCTTCATTACCATGCGTGTGGAACATAATTTTAACCGGTTCATCTGAATCATTTGTTTCAGAACTTGTATCTTCCCCACTCGCATCATCAGAGCTTGAAGCTGGCTCATCCTCCCCAGCATTACACGCAGTCATCAAGATCGCGATACATGCCAAACCTAGCAACAACATCCATGCTTTACTTTTTAAATTCATTCAACAAACCCCCTGTTTCGTTTTTTGTAAACCCTTACAAATTAAATGCTATCATATAGGAAAATGATCACATATCACTATTTTTACCTTTGACAGCACTTTTTTTACTTACCCTTTCACACCACCTAGTGCAATACCATCAATAACATGTTTTTGTCCAAGTATAAAGACAATTAATAATGGCAGAATCGCAGATACAGCAGCCGCCATAATCAAGGTATAGAAGCTTCCGTTCAATGTCGTAAACTTCTGCATCGCAAGCTGAATCGTATATAGTGCATCCGTGCGCAAGAAAATTAACGGATTCTGATAGTCATTCCATGTCCAGATAAATCGCAAAATCGCATACGTTGCAACTGCTGGCCTAACAATTGGTAAGGCAATGCGCCAGAAAATCCGCCAATGGCCGGCGCCATCAATCTTGGCTGCATCAATAAAATCGTTGTGAATGCCTATAAAGAATTGCCGGAGCATAAACGTACCTAACACACTAAAACTACCTAATAATATCAAACCAATGTGGGTATCAAATAATCCTAAATAACGGTATAAAATAAATTGTGGCACTAGACTTGCTTGTGGAGGAACCATGTAGGTCGCTAACACAACCAGAAACAGCCACCCGCCTGCTGGAAATCGGACTTTAGAGAAACCATAAGCAGCCAAAGCAGAAACCGTTGCTGAAATAACCGTTGTTAACACAGCTACCTTTATCGAGTTCCAATAGTATAAATAAAATGGCTGTTCACCAAACCAGACTTCCTGATAGTTCGCAATGCCATTCCATCTCGAAGGAATCCATTCAATCGGATACTTAAACACATCTGCCTCGATTTTTAAGGACGTCGATAACATCCAAATGAATGGAAGCAAAAACGCAATACTGCAAAAGAATAATATAATAGTACTCACTAATTTCTTGACGTCAAAGCGTCGTTCTTTCTTCAAAACAATCACACCTTTCGATTAATAATTCACCCATTTTTTCTGTCCAATCCATTGAATGATCGTAATCAGGAAGACAAACAGGAATAAAACTACAGCGATAGCTGACGCATAACCGACATCTAACTCCAAAAATGCTCGTTCATATAAATGCCAAACAAGCATAGTCGTTGAATTTAACGGTCCACCCTGGGTCAGTACGGCAATTAAATCAAATACTTTAAAGGATGCAATAATACCTGTAATTAATAGAAAAAAAGATGTTGGTGAAATCATCGGAAACGTGATACTTTTAAACTTATACCAGCTGTTAGCACCATCGATGTCAGCCGCTTCATAGAGCTCTTTCGGTATTGACTGCAGACCGGCAATATACACGATCAGACTAAAACCGATGGAAATCCAAATATGAATTGTCATTAACGAAATTAATGCAAAATTGGGATCAGAAATCCAGGTAGGCGGATTATCAATTCCCAATGACATTAACACCTGATTAATCGGCCCCTGTGAAGGATGAAAAAGCACTTGCCATACCACTGCGATCGCAACAACACTAGATATATACGGCATAAAAAAGGCAACTTTAAAATAGCCCTTCAAGTAGACATTTTTATCAATGATTACAGCTAAAAACAAGGCAATGATCATCGTGATCGGGACAGTAAGAATAAAAACGGCATTGTTGATAATAGATTTAATAAATTTCTCATCGTTTAAAAGTGCACGGAAATTATCAAAGCCTACCCATTGCAACTGATCAATACCAGTGACAAATTTCCAGTCGGCAAAAGCTAAGATAAAGGTTGCAACAATCGGGAACAACACAATGACAGATATTCCGATAAACATCGGTGAAATAAATAACAGCCCTGCCAGGCTTTCATTTTTTTCTATTCTTGATTTTTTCGCTTTTTTGGAGGAATCTTGTTGTTGCCATTCCTCAACGGATGCTACTTGTTTACTTGCCATGGATAACACCTCTCTCTTTCAAAATGGAAGTATGTGCTGTTGGAATCATGATTGATTCAATTCTCGTTAAAGCAAATCGACTAAAGTACATGGCAATACATGATAAGCCACTGCCCATAAATAAAAAGCCAATCCCTGGGATTACCCAGCAAATGAAAAGAAAACTGATTAAAGATAAGCCCATCCAGACCGTTTGTAACGGAAACAATGTACTGATTTGTATCGCTCTTTTGATCAGGTCAATGAGCCTGCTATCTGGAAAGGTAATCATTAGACCAAACACATAGAGCAAGACAATGATCGACAATACGAATACAGTTGCACTACTGCTAAGAATAAGGTAATAGAAAATACCTGAAAAATTTTGTAACAATGCAAAATCGATATACAAAGCAGTGCCAGTGAGCAAAACAGCCAACCCCACTACATTACTTTTTACAAAATGCTGCTTAAACGCTTCCCAGAAGGTTTTCGTGATTGAAAAATCCTCTTGCGCAAGCCATTTACTATTTAAAGCGAACATTGCTGTAATCGCTGGGAAAATCCCAAAAATAATCCCTCCAGCCAATGTAAAGATGATGGCGATAATTTGAAGTAACGCCAGGCGATAGAGCCACTCACAAATCTTGAATATTCCACCAGATGTGTCAAACTGCATATGGCTTCCCCCTTCCTTACCCAAAATTATAAACGCTTTCATTTAATGAAAAATAGCACTATTTTTACTTTTATCGATAGATATTTGACATCATTGTATATGTAAATGAAGCTAGCTGAATAATGACTCAGCTAGCTTCATCTCCCTTCACTGCGAAATAGCCTTTATTTGATTCGACTTCGTCTGTCTCTCCATGCAAAACTCCCTATAATGAGCAAACATAAACCAGCAAATAATAAATTAAATTGGTTAGTCGCCGTATTTGGTAAGTTATTGTTACTCGCATTTTCTTCATTCTCCGTGTTTTCTTCCGCTGATGTCTTTGTCAATACCGCATAACTTGAAAATTGAGAAACCATAACGGTCAATGTTTGTTCTGGTTTATCATCCGTTGCAGCTTGTGCTTTCCATTGATCGCTCTCTTTATTGTAATAATAAATGTCTTTATCGCCGTCAACTTTTTCATCATATTCAAGGGTTAACTGAAAATTTTTGTTTGGTGATTCGGCACCTTCAGGATATTTAAAAACAAACGTGTAACCATCCCCAGCTTTTTGCAACCCAGTGTGATTGGCTTCCATGATATCTTTTTCATAAATCGCTAGTTTCGTTCCTGTTGGTAGATCGAATGGCATTTTTATTTTCGACTTTGAACCTTGAATTTTATATGTTTGACCTGCTTCAACTTCTTTATAAATCAAGTTATCTTTTTCACTTAGATTTATCTCGGAATATACAGGCTTTTCCTGATCAGAATCGTCAGTAGAGTCATCACTATCTCCCTCTTCTGAATCATCCTCTGGATTCGTTGGTTCAGGTTCCTTTGCAGTTATATGGATTGTATATGTTGCGGTGTCTTCTCCATTCTCTGCTGTTACTATTATTTTTGCTTCTCCGGGCACTGACTCTGGCAATACCGTTTCATAAGTTGCTAACAGATCACTCGTTTCTACCTGAATAACAGGTATTTCTTCACCTTGTTCTAATTCCATTTCATAGTTGTAATTAGTAGATTCAAAGTTTTTTAACGGTTGCTCATTTACCCATATATTGTCCAATGTGGTCTGATCACCAACAACTGGTACATCCCCTATTCCGTAAACCTCCATTTCCCTAATCGCAATACATGTATCCGCCATGGCCGTTAACTTTGCTCTTACCTTAGAAGTGGTGATCTCTTCAAAGTCAATAGTTATGTCATCTTCTGCTTCCACGTTGACATCTGATCCAGCTATTTTTATCCATTCATCGCCATTCCAATATTCCAAGTATAACGATTCTGGAGGTCTTGTACCGCCTTCATCATCATAGAAAGAGAAGGTAACGTGGGATAGTAATTGCTCTTCTCTAAAATCAATTTCAACCCAATCCTTTTCTCTCCATTCGTTTGGATCCCAATTTGTCCATCGTGCATCAGAGTAATCACCATCGTTTAACTGATTAACATCATCCCATTGTCCAGTAAACGAGGCTGAAGCTTTTGGAAAAGGCTGGTCACTTTCATTTAATGCCACATTTTCGAGACCACCTTTTACCACTTGTATATAGGCAATTGCTTGCATGTTTGTTCCTTCAATAACACCTTTTACAGTGAATTGTCCGAATTCAGCATAAGCATTAGAATCGACTTCATTCCAATTCACCGCTATATCCACTTTCTCGCCATTTGTTAGGGTTGCCGTTACTGTATCTGGTAAATTCGGCGCATTCCCTTTCACTGTTTTTTGTTTTAACACTTCCAATTCCTTTATATCACTAACATAAACCGTTGCAGTAGCTTTTTTTGCAGAGTTTGGAATTTCTCCCTCTACTTTAATCATACCTTCTGATTGATATTGGTCACCTTCGATTGACTCCCAATTGACAGAGACATCATCTTCTGTACCATCACTGTAATACACATGAACGGTTTCTGGAAGTGTAGGTTCTGTTCCAACTGACGTCCACACTTTAACATCCTCTACTTTTGCAATACCTGTTTCTGTGATTGTCCACTGTTGATTAGCACCAGAAGTTGCTTTCCACACCCCGACGGAAGCACCTTCATTCGTCGATTGATCACCTACATCTAAAAGGGTGCCACTCTCTTTGTTAATAAGGGTATATATACCGTTTCCTGAAGTCGAAAGCATCCATTTCTGTGCGTCTAAGTTCTGAAAAGGAGCCAATGTCACAGTTCCATCCTTATGGGTTAAGACCTGGCCGCCGGCAAGATTCTTTATTCGATATAGTTCCTTAGAGGTATATCCATCTGTAACTTTTAGTAATTGCCATTGTTGGGTTGTCCTGTCACGGTCTTTTGAAAATTGAACTACTGAATTATCATTCAGATCTAAAACTTTTTCACTGTTCACATTTTCTATATGGTATGATTTATCAGCTTTAATATGGCTTTCAGTTTGATCCACACCTGTTACACCATCAATCACAAAAGTGGTAACAGATTTTGGTTCAACTGTTGTCATTAATTTCTCTTTTTCTATCTCAATCGCTTCCCCTTGCTGCAGATTTGCTGAAGCTGAAGTAATATGGGGCGTGGCAGTCGCTGATGAATCCACTTGTTTAAATCCTGAGGAATCAATATCAATGTTCTTTTCCGTATCAGATGTATTTGTATAAACCACCACGGCTTGATTTCTAGAAGTATTAATGGAAGCAAGGGTATTTTCATTATCATTATTAATCACATGATCACCAGGACGAATGAATTTTGTATAGTTTGCCATTGTGTAATATTTTTTATTTTTATGCCATTCCAGTGTTTCAAAATTATCCGGAGTGAAATCTACGTGGATGAGTCCCCAGTTCATATTTTCGTTTTCGGCGTTCATATTTTCTTGGTCTTCAATGGCTTGCCAAAGTACCCAAGCTTTTGACTCCAAGTTGGTAATATCAGAAGTAATCCTTTCCGACAATGCTAAGCCTGGTTCTATGTTGTCAAAATCCTGAGGAATTCCACTTGGTCCCAGATCCACCTCTGACATCCACAAGCGTTTGTCCGCACCCTTAGCAACATCCCTCGCTGCATTTCTTTCAGCGGGCCAATACGTATGTACATTGAGTTGATCAATATTATTTCTGGTTGTCTGATCGTATTGATCCCAGTTTTGACGAAATTTCTGAGGGTTTGTTTCATCCATGGCAGCTACCTGTGTATCAAGATTTAAAGGCTCCAGCTGCTTACTCACTTCATTGATGATCTTGGCCTGTGATGCCGGGTCCCAATGTGAGCCTTCCTGTCTGTTTCCAGCACCCCAATAGTCCGTATTAGGCTCATTGACTGGTGACAATGTCTGAAACTGAATATTTTTTTCTTCTGCAAAGTATTTCACCACTCTAGTTAAATACGTTGCAAAATTTTGATATTGGTCTTCTTGGAGGTTGTCTTTTGATGAATTTTCATTTCCTGAGGTATAACCACTTTTTGTCATAAAATATGGGGCTGAGTTGGAGAAGGCTTCAAATGTATCAGCTCCGCGCTGTTGCGCTGCTTCAAGCCACCATTGTTGATTACTATCTTTGTTCCAATCCCAATGATTAGGGTTTTCTGGATCCCACCAATCTTCTTGTTCCTGCCAGTCCTCTCCAGCATTTTCTTATAGGTAAACGTTATTTTGATCGAGCGAAAGTAACGTTGGAAAATGAGGTATTCCTTCACGATTATAAGGTGTATGTAGCTGTGAAATTGAATAAAATGGATGCTATAGTTACTACTGATGTATCAGATTTTTTGAAGAAATTTGTTAAACGAGTTCGTGAAGACATTTCTAAAGTGATGACTTTGCAAACAGAAGCAGAAGACGATTTCAAATACTATGAGGAATTAGAAAAAGCTTTCTGGCAGAAAACAAGTTATCACAAAAATTATAATAAGTTAACCAAAAAAGAAGTTTACCACTTACTTTATTATCATTTCCACCGTACTAGCGATATGTTTGATGTTCCAAACAGTCAATATAATTTAACCGAAGGAGTTATTAAAAATCATTATGGCTATCTCACTATAGCACATCAAGATTATACAGAGTATATCAGCTTTCTTCCTATGGCTGAAATGCCTGTTACAGCTGAAAATAATCAATATATATTAGATATTATTGAAAGTACCGACTTCCCAGTTGAGTTTCAAATTAGATATCATTTCAAAGAAAATGAAAAGAATATACGACAAGTACGAAAATTAAAGCGACGTTTCCGTAATTTTGATCAAGAAATCCATTCAACGAATACAGCTGATGAAGATACTATTGTAGAGACAGCCAGTGAACGCATGGGTGATTTGTTGGATGATGTAAAAAAGAATTCACGTCAATTATTATATATGACGTTCACATTAGTAATATCGGATAGAGATAAACAATTGTTAGAAGAAAAGTATCAAATGTTGCAAACGATATTCAAAAATACTGGTTTTAAACTCTCCAGACCATTGGTAGATCAACTAACATTATTTTCACAATCGTTACCAGGTTCATTTACTGCTTATGATTACTTTGAGCAAGTGGTAGATGAAACCTATTTAGCACAATCTTCAATGGATATTAATAACAAAATTGGGAATCGTTTCGGTATGGTTTTAGGTAAAGTGGTGACTGGTAAAAAGTTAAGTAGCGTTGAACAGGCGAGGGAGATTAATAATAATATCGTGGTATTTAATCCAACTCTAACTAAAAGAGCGATTAAAGGAGCTGTACACACCAATGGTAATATTTTAATCACAGGACCTCCGGGAAGTGGTAAATCCATGTTGGTTAAATATTTCTTTACATGGTCAACCTTTTTTGGATCCAAAGTGTTATATATAGACCCGAAAAATGAGTTGCAACGGTATTATCAAGAAGCTTTGGAAAAGTATGGAGATATACCAGAATTTCGAGAAATGTATGAACGTATCAATTTTGTTCATCTATCGGAAGAAAGCGAATTTGCAGGAGCTCTTGACCCTCTTGTGTTTTTAGAAGGAGATAAAGCTATTCAAACAGCTATGATGATTTTAAATACGCTTGCGGAGGTTTCTGTTAACCAAGGTAATAGGAATGAATCCGTCACGATTTATGAATCGATTTTGGAGGAAGTGAACAATGCTGAAAGCCCTACTTTGACAGGGGTGGTTGATCGTATTATTGAAAAAGATGATACGTTAGGTAAATATATTGAAAAATACAAATATGGTATAGGGCGCATGTTGTTTGGTCAAGAGGATTCGCAAGGTTTAGATTTCAAAAGACAAATTAATGTTCTTGGGTTGCAGGGATTAAAACTTCCGACCTCCGACAATATGAATGATGAGGAACGTATAGGGCTTTGTTTAATGATGAGTATATCAAAGTATGTTCATACCTTTTCTACTAATAAAGGTGAAGATGCGCAAATTATATTTGATGAAGCTTGGATTTTGAAACGTTCTACTCATGGTCAAGATTTAATTGACGAAATGTTACGTACAGGGCGATCTTTAAAGACTGATATTATCCTCGTTACACAAGCATACGACGATTACAACGTGGACACCACAAAAGAGCAAATAGGTGTTAAATTTGCTTTTCGTCCTAAATCAGATGAAGCAATTAAACCAATACTACGATTCTTTGATATGGAAGAGAATCCTGAAAATATCGAAGTTGTTAACAGCTTGAAATCTGGTATGTGTCTTTTCCAAGATCATATAGGTAGAAATCAAGCGATTGCTATAGATATTCTTTTTGATGAATGGTTCGAAGCGTTTAAAACAACAGATCGCGAAAGTACAGCTATTCAGTATGAAGAAGTTTACAGTTAGTTCATAAAAGATGGTTAAGGAGGAAAAAGCAATGAAAAAACGTGCTATGGTGATGGGTG
Source organism: Gracilibacillus caseinilyticus (assembly GCF_022919115.1). Lineage (NCBI taxonomy): Bacteria > Bacillati > Bacillota > Bacilli > Caryophanales > Bacillaceae > Gracilibacillus > Gracilibacillus caseinilyticus. The sequence continues at coordinate 4,337,967 of NZ_CP095072.1, forward strand.
GTATCTTAGTTGTTTTGTTAACTGCTTGTGGAGGGAATAAATTAGACCTTGATTTAGAAAAAGTCCAAGAAATGACAGCAAAAGAAGCGTTGAATAAGAAATCAATTGAAAAAGATGATTACGAAGAAGAAAACATAGAGATTGTTAAAGTTTGCGAAGCGGTTAAGGTAGGAGAAGAAAATTATGGATTTGACGGTCAATACTTAGTTTATTGGCAAACAGATGATGGAGAATTTAAAAATGATTTTGTGATGCAAGATGATTACGATATTGGATATGGAACACAACGGTTAGTAGAAATTGAAGATCGCTGTCTTGATGTTAATTAGGAGGGTTGTTTTTGAAGAAACGCATATTTTTAATACTAGTGCTTACATTCGTTTGCTTCTTTATTCCTTCTACCACAAATATGGTTTATGCCGAAGATGGTCAAGAAAGAGAATCTCAAGAATATGATGAATCACGTTATGACCTTATGACCTATGCCGACAATAGTTGGTATGAGTGGGCGGATAAAACTGGTACATCTGCTGTATCTGCCATAAAGAACTTTTTGTGGCAAATCAATGTAGTAATTGCCAATATTACGCTAATGATTGTCTATCAATTATTTTCATTAGATATTGTCGAGTTAACCAGAGATTCTGTCATGGCGATAGCGTCAGGTACAGCAGGTTCATTAATTACCAATTTAGGTATGTTCGCTTTTGCAATTGCTTGTATAGGGATTGTTATTCGAGCTTACGTTCAACAGAACTGGCAAGCGTTCTTTAAGATCGTGACAATCATTATATTAAGTATGGCAATGTTGTTCTCTATATCTAGTGAAAAATTTAATTATGTAGATATAGCGCATGGTATATCTGTTGCGGTTGAGAATGCGGTAATGCAAGTTAATCCTTCTTTAACTGATGCGACTGATTTTGATGTATCCAGTGGTAGTGTCGGTGAAGATGTATCGGTTCAAGTAGAAAATAAAGCATATCAATCACTACTATATAAACCTTATTTATTACTTCAATATGGAACAACGAATGAAGATGATATTAATGCAGAAGGTAGCCTAAATGGAGATGAAACGAGGATTTCCGAGTATTTAAATGCAAACCCAACGACAGAAGATGGGATGGAATTAAGAGAAGAAATTGCTGAACGTGAATATGACATATTAGAAAACCAAAATATATTTGCGGGTAATGCATTTAAAATATCAGCTTACATCATGGGAGCAACCCTATCAACCATTATTCAAGCTGTTGTCTTTTTCTTCTTGGCATTAATGCGAATCATGTTGCAATTTGCGTTTATTTTCTTGTTGATTTTAGCACCTTTTATGCTATTTATATCGATTTTTCCGACTTTTGAAGGGTTAGTTGGACAATATTTAAAAGGTACATTTATGCTCATTCTATTTAAAGGTGGCACTATGTTTCTTGTATTGATAGCCACTAGTTTTATAGCTCTAAGTTATGATATGGCTGATATGTCAAACGATATTTACTATCGTATTTTTATCCAGTCTATTTTTAGTATTTCGATTATCTTCATGTATATGAAACGTCAATTTGTTTTCGATATGCTAAACGGTTCTAATTTATCCTTAACAGGAATGGGAGCAGGAGAAGGCATGGGAAGACAGTCTATGAATCGTTTTAGAAAGGGAGCGAATACGACAAAAAATATTGGAAAGAGAACTGCTGCAGGAACGAAGAAAACTGGAAAAGTGGCATCTAGAACTATTGGAAAAGCAGGAGCTATCGCTTCCGGTGTAAACAAAAAAACATCCAATATGTATGACCAAGCAGGTAGAAGTGTATCCGCCAAAGGCATGTCTATGAAAGATAGAGTTGGCGAGAAGATGAACCAAGCAAAAGACTATGTAAAGAAATCGCAACTTGGCGAAGTTGGACCAAAAGAAAGTCCGTATCACACACAAGAACAAGATCGGACGCAATCAACAACTAACGTATCTAATATCAATGAGGAGCGTACTCGAGATAAACAACAAAGTCATACTAAACAGCAATCTATTGGTCAAAAAGGAAGACAGGATAATGGTGCTAAACCTAATAATGCTAGATCAAAAGGAAACTCATATCGTGATCCACGTGTAGCTCAACAGAATCTAAAAGATTCCTCTAAAAATCGTAAAGACAAGTCGAATAAAACGGTTAAAGATGCAGGCGTTAATAGTAATCAAGCAAAATATAAATCTAAGAAAAATCAACAACAGACTTCACCAAAAAGAGATCAAGGGCGCTCAACAAAGAGACAGTCACACGATTCAGGAACTAAAACAAATAATCAATCCGTTAGCTCTAATGTGAACAGTAGTACAGGAAGGAATCCTTATGCTACAAGAGAAAACGTGCAAAGAACAGAAAGAGCAAACAGAGAAAACAAGAGTATTCAATCCAATCAAGGCGGTATGTTACATCAACGTTCTTTATTACATGGTGATGATAACAACAATGAAAGGATTTAAGGTATGGAAACAGCTAAAGAAATCGTAAAAGAAGTGGCAAAAAGAAAAGCTCAAAAAGTGGCTTTTCTGGTGTTTTTGAAATACATTTTACCGATTCTTTTAGTGTGTGCGCTAATTTTTGGGGTGTTATTTATGATATTAGCAATAGCCGGTAGTTTTGTTCAACAAGATGGAGGGTTAGAAGGTGGCGAAGCAGTTAATTTGAGTGAAGAAGTGTTAGCGTATAGACCAATTGTGGAGGAATATGCCACAGAATATGGTGTGGAAGAATATGTAGGGATTATCCTTGCTCTCATGATGCAAGAATCGGGAGGGCGAGGGGATGACCCTATGCAAGCGTCAGAAAGCCTATGCGGTAGTGTAGGATGTATCACAGACCCAGAACAATCCATAGAACATGGTGTTAAATATTTTTCGCAAGTGTTAGAACGTGCGGAAGGCGACGTGAAGCTTACGCTTCAATCTTATAATTTTGGCGGTGGTTTTATCGACTATGTCATGGATAATGGTGGTAGTTATACGCAAGAATTAGCTATTGACTTTTCTTCCATGAAATACGAGGAATTGAAGCACACAGGAAATTATTCTTGTGTTCGACCAGAAGCTGTTCAATATAACGCTTGCTATGGTGATATTTATTATGTAGATGCTGTTTTAAGGTACTATGATTACACATTGGTGATCGAAGGTGAATTCGCGATGCCAGTACAGGGGACTATGACAAGTGATTACGGAATGCGAAGTGACCCCCATACCGGAGAACAAGATATGCATACAGGGATAGATTTTGGTTGTATTAACCATGTTACGCCTATTTATGCTACGCATCCGGGGAAAATCGTCTATTCTCAATTTCATGTGAATAATAATGGGACGCCTGGTTACGGAAATCTTGTCATGGTACAGCATGGCGAACAATTCATTACGGCTTATGCTCATATGTCCAGTTTGAATGTAGATGTTGGAGAAACCGTCGATCAAGGTCAAAAAGTCGGTGTGTGTGGCTCTACAGGTTCGAGCACAGGACCCCATTTACACTTTGAAACAAAGACTGGTTTATGGGATGGGCATCAGAATCCTGCTGAGGTATTAGGGATAGGAGATTTATAGATATGGCGAATAAAAAAGATATGTTATTGAAAACCATTATTTTCATCATTGGTATTGGTATCGTGCTCTTCGTTTGGTTCGGTCTTCAGACGATTGATAACCAGGCACAGGAAATAGAACAACTGCAGGAAGAAATAAATAAGAAAGATAATACGATTGCTTATTTAGAAGAAGATAACGAATCCCAAACGGAAGTAATTGAAAAGACTGCAAGCAGTGTCATACAAGAGAACATTCAAGCTTTTGTCGAATCAACATTTGCAGTCCAGGAAGGGAACTATGAAGATCGAAAGGAAGTAGCTGATCAAGTCTTAACGCAAAGAATGATGCGTCAAGTCTTTCCAGAAGAAGAAGCATATGAAGTGATGTATGAATATGAGGTCAGTAATATTAAAAGTTATGTTAATGAGAGTGAAAGTGAAGCTGGTGCGTATGTGACATTTGAACAACGTACAACCAATGTGAACAATAATGAAGAGAATGATCAATATATAACCATGGAAGTTTTCTTGCAGAAAGAAGGAGAAAACTGGTTGATTAACGATTTTCAGCAACTCAATGCAGAATCATTATCATAAGTACAAAGGAGAGAGAACAAGTGAAGAGTACAGGTGTTGTAAGAAATACAGATGAGTTAGGTCGCGTTGTGATTCCAAAGGAGCTTCGTCGATCGTTGGAGATTAAAGAAAAAGACCCTTTAGAAATCTTTGTAGACAATGAAAAGGTTGTTTTGCAAAAATATAAGGCTATGAAAGAGTGTATGGTAACGGGTAAAATCAAAGAAAGTAATATGACGTTGGCTGATGGTAAGATAACATTAAGTCAGGAAGGCATGGATCAGTTATTGCAAGAAATAAAAAACAAATCTAGTTAATAGCAGTGTTCGCCCTTGATGGGCGATCTACTGCTTTAGCATAAATAAATACATAGTAAATGGGGGTTATATTGATGGCAGGAGGAAATCAAAAGAAAACATACGGTTATACGAAGAAAGTAGGAGAAGAAATAACCATTTATTTTACGGATGGAAAAGCGTTAAAAGGGAAACTCATAAAGGTTTTTCAATACGATATCATTATAGAAATTGTAAAAAATGAAGAACCTATAGAAGTGACTGTATTTAAAGGTGCTGTGAAATATATCATCTAAATTAGAAAGCTGAAGCTAATAGAATTTTACTGGCTTCAGCTTTTTTCTTTTGCTTCAGGTATCGAACCTTTGCAAAAGAACAGTCTGTCTCTTATACGATTATGGAGTAATACCAACAAAAAGCGGAAAACATACGTTAAGCAAAATTCAACACAAAGAAAGCTGATATTTCCTACGTTAAGTAATAACAAGAAAATTAGGTTTTCCGTAAATCTATAAGAAAAGCAACTGAGGGCGTTAAAACAATATGTTTAAAATGAGCTGATAGGATTAATTAAAAAAATACTATTAATTCGACAAAAAGAAACAAATTTTCCATTTGCTTTATGTTAGGGTACTAGAGTAAATAGAAATAAAAGGATATAGGAGGGTTTTTAATGAAGAAACTAAAAAAATACTTCATTGCTTTCATGTTGTTAACTTGTGTCTCCTTTACAGCAGTGAGTAGTGTTTCAGCCTATGAATATCGTGATAAAGCAACATGGGCAACAGTTGGTTACGGGTACACCACATCAGGGGGGTTTGTAGGTGCTGTTCAAGCTGATTTATGGGCAACAGGATATCAAACAGCAACAGGATCTGTAGATGAACTTTATGGTTCCAGGACCAATCAAGGTGTTAAGTATTTTCAGAATAAATACGGATTATCTGCAGATGGAATTGTTGGATCGAACACATGGCATAGATTTGAGCTATACACATATGATAGACCTAATAACAAAAGGGTATATAGCAATACAGGTAGTTCAATATATGAAGTAAGGTACGCTACTTATGCTCTGGGTGGACAATCTTTTTCAGTGAATTATTATCTATATAATACATCTACAGAAAGTACTGAAGCAAGTGGTTCGGTATATAATTATTAATATATAAAGGGAGTGTTTTTCTTGAAAAAAGTAATGATAAGTATTTTGTCATTTTGTGGTTTGAGTTTACTATTAGGTTTTACTATTTTAAACCTTTCGACTAATGAAAATGAACTAAATGCTAATGCCAATCCAAACAATAAAGTTAATGAAATTAAAACTGAAAGTATAAGCAATACTGAAAGTAACACCTTGAAAAAAAAGGAGATTAATCAAAAGTCTGAAACGGAAAGAACATATACTCCCTCTTCAGAAGAAATAGAAAGTTTAAACATACCAAAACAACTGAGTAATATAGCTACTTCTAAAAGTATTGAATCCACTTCGAATGAGGAAGTAGATTATATTGTGACAGATGATGAAACAGTTAAGGATGTTCGAGCTTGGCATAGAATAGGTGATAAGAGTATTTTAGTAGCTGAAGCAACCTATAAAAACGGTATTTCCATTCCGGAACTAAAACAAACAGTTAAAAGTTGGTATGCACAAAAAAGTTTTGAGGAAATAAAAGTTAGTGGACAAATAGCCATTTTACACGAACCTGTTCCTGAAGTATGTGAACTTCAAATAATTACTGAAGGAAAGTTATATACTGTAGCAGGTGCTGATCGAGAGACAGTTATAAATATTGCAAAAAGCATTAGTTTCTAATTCAAATAAATGTAATCTATTGAAATATTTGTAATGATATGTTATCGTTTGCATTAACAAATATTTTAGGAGGGTTACTATTAAATTAAGTAAATTCATGTGGTCATTCATTGCTGTTTTAGGTTTAGGACTCTTACTTAGTCCTAGTGCGTTTGCGGAAGAACAAACGACAATGAAGTTTTATGATGCAAGCGGTGAGGAAGTACATCCATATACTGATGAAGAACTCGAGCATTATATAAATGGCGGTAATAGTTTTAATAGCAGCGATAGATTACTAGAATCTAAAACAATTTCAACAGCAGCAGTATGGAGAAAGTATTATTTCGGATCAGTCACCATTAATTATAGTTGGTTTATATCAGGAGGAACTATTTGGGATCCAGATACAAGATCATTTTATAATCCTGGAGCAGTAAATATAGGTGAAACTAGTGGAGATGATAGTTTAACTGTTCATGCATATGATGAAGATAATACATCCACGCCAGTTAGTACAATAGAGATTGATTATGGAGTTGCAGGCGTCTCTGTTCCTTTCACTCACTTATCCAGAGGAGAAAGTTATTATTTTGAGTTGGAAGGAGATGGGATTACCATCAATAGTGGAAACGTTTGGTATGACCAAGAATAAATCCCAAAAAGCTGTTGCCTCATCTTGGCAACAGCTTTTTTATTCGTTTATTACACGAACCGTGTATGGATGATTGTTAATTAATTTCTTCATTTCAGGTGTATGTAAAAATTCCTCGATATGTTTTTTTATAGACTTATTTGGTAGTTGTGAGTGATTTTTAATTACTAATCCGACCTTCATGTTAGACGTATTTACAGACTTTAATACTTGGATGTTTTCTATGTGCTTTTTTTCCTCTAGATACTTTGACGCTGCAGAAGCTATATTTGACCAATTCTTTTCTGTTTTCACTTTCGACAAATCCTGTTGGTTAATGGTTACATGATAATTTAAATTTAAATCTTGAATTTTTTTATTGATTACTTCTTCTAGTTCTATTACATCTACCTTGGAACTGGTTAATATAGTCACGCTTGAATAAGCACTATTGGGGTCAGCTATGATACCATAATCCATATATTCATAGTCTTTGCTTTTTTCATGGAGAAAATTTTCAAATGCTTGTTCTGCACTAGCATGGCTTTCACTTATAGTTATATCATTTTCGTTTGTTTCATTGCTGTTATTCTGAAACCAAATAAAAATAATAACAAAAGTCAAAGTTACAATAACCAGTAGGATTTTATTTTTCATATAACATTCCCTTTTCTTGAAGTATAGTATTAAGTATAGCATTCCCTTCCTATCAGTCACAATACTTAAAAGACTAGCAAGACGATTTTCCTATAATAACGGAACAAGTAAAGTTGTTTAAAAAATAGGAGTAATTTTCATAAGTTTAAACATGGTGAGTTGCGTTGAAACAGAGGGTTGTTCATCTTTTCAAAAGAAAATGCAAATGAGAGCTTTATAGCAACACTTAAATCGTAGAAAATACCTCAAATCGCGATTCGGGGTTGCCTGAAGGTCTGCACATAGGTTGTAAGGCAGCAAAGAACGCTACCTAAGTGGATCATATTCAACGGGACGATTCCAATATCCAGGAACAGCACCACCTGGTCTCATATATTCCTCTGTTTCTGGTGAATCTTCTCCCCCGATATTATATCTGGCAATATTTAAATTTAAACCGCTTTCATTAAATAGCGCGTCAGCTAACTGATTACGAATTTGATCCGGCCATCCACCTGTTACATTGGCGAACCAAACTAATGCTGTGCCCCAGCCATCAAATGCATCATGCTGGTAACTAGGATCTAACTTGATAGTAGTATCAATAGCGCTTTGTTCATTTTGTGCAGATTCTTCGGCAAGGATTGAAACAGGACTGAATATTCCCATTAGCAAAATAAAAATGGTTGTAATTATACTGATTTTACGAACATACCTTTTCACTTTTTTCATCCTTTCTAATTATTAATCTGGCAACTTGACAATCGTTAAAAAAGTTGAAATAAGAAAGCTAACACCTCCTTTATAGAAATGTTCAAGAAGTTTGTAAAAAGTAACTTCTTTTACACGATGAAATAAGTTTATAAATTACTAAGACAATTTTGGCTCATCCACTAATTGGACAGAATCAGTAGCAGCATTTTCCAACTCTAAAATGACGATTTCGTTTTCTTCTTCATTTATTAATGGACCTGGTACATACAGTCTGCGCTGTGGTCCAACTGTCACCCAGTATCTCCCCAAGTTAAATCCGTTGATAAAGACATTACCTTTCGTAAATCCTTCCAGGTCAACGTAGGTATCCGCTGTTTCAGCTACGGTAAAATGACCTTTGAAAAATTTAGGATAGCGATTTTCCGATCCGGCATAGTTTTCAGGCAGTGTATCTAATTCAATAGCGTACATGTCCCAATTGAACCAATATTGTTCGCCCAGCCAAATGTTTTTCACTACCCCTTTTTGATCGCTTAAATGTTCTCCATAGTTGGCGTGGCCCATGTTTTCCACTAAAATTTCCAACACATTCTCTTGTCGTGGGAAATGCAAGGTTCTTTCCGTATCTTTATCGTTTTTATATACGGTATCCACATATACACCATTGATATAGATAAAACCTCGGTCATGAATCGCATCGATATCAAACTTTAAATCACCTTGTCTGTTTACTGTTGTTTTGTATAGTGTGTAACCGTAAGATTGATCGATTTGCTCCATTGATAATGGTGTAATATGTTGCACTTTTCGGCTAATTTCAGGTAGTGTATCAAAGATACTGACTGATTCTGTTACTTGAACTTCTCCAAAAGATTTAGTTTGAATCTTGCTCTGATAATCCTCCGGTACTTCTATATAATCTGCCAGTACTTCTTTTGCTTTACGGTATTTTTCAGTTGGCTGACCACTTTCTGTAAGTAAGCTGTCATAATCATAGCTTGTAATGGTCGGATAATAAATATCGTAATGATTGGCACCATTAAAAAAGCCGAAATTTGTTCCGCCATGGAACATATAGAAATTCACAGAACTTTTATGTGTCATTAATTCTCGAAAAACATCCGCTGCATCCTGCGCATCTCTCGTATGATGCTCACCGGACCAGTAATCAAACCAGCCAATCCAAAACTCCGCTACCATTTTCGGAGAGCCAGGCTTGAACTTATCTAATGTGGCAAACGCACTTTCCACTTTGGAACCAAAATTAAGCGTTGTCGTAACATCTGGCAGAGAACCTTGTTCGATAAATTCCGGACCGTCTGATGTAAAATAGAAAGTATCAAGGCCATGCTTTTGATACAATTTTTTGAGATAGGACAGATACTCCAGGTCATTTCCATATGCACCATATTCATTTTCAATTTGCATCGCAATCACCGGTCCACCATTTTGATACAAATGTTTTTTGAATTTTGGCAATAGCACATTATAATAGTCAGTAATATGCTTCAAATAAGTTGGTTCACTGCTTCTAAGTACCAGATTGTTCTCTTTTAACAGCCATGAAGGTAACCCGCCCATGTCCCATTCTGCACAAATATATGGTGATGGTCTCAAGATCACGTATAATCCGAGCTGATGAGCCAGTTCGATAAATTTCTCTACATCGCCAAGTCCTGAAAAATGAAACTCACCTTTTTTCGGTTCATGAAAGTTCCAAGGAATATACGTTTCCACTGTATTCAGACCCAGTGCTTTTAACTTTTGCAGGCGGTCCTCCCAGTGTTCCGGGACGACCCTGAAATAATGAATACCACCCGATAAGATTTGAAACGGCTTTTCATCTAAATAAAACTGACCATTTTTAGTTGTTAACATATTGTCTCCCCCCTCTATAAATCAATAATATGAAATGGATTTCATTATTATTTAATTATAGTATATCCATTCATTCAACAATTATTATATCACTATTTGAAATGGGTTTCATAAAATGATAATGTAATCCTTTTCAATAAGATTACATTTAAAGCTATTCTTTGTCAACCTCTTCTCTTTTTGCTAATTGACAGGAATTCCTTAACTGTAGCTTCGTTGGTACTGTACTCTTCTTTTTAGCGGATTCGCCATTTATTAATTTCACTAATACATCGACAGCAGTCTTTCCCAGTTCCTCATAGTTCTGGCTGACAGAAGTAATACCTGGAGGAAAATCCTTTGCCAAATAAATATCATCAAATCCCACTACAGAGATATCCTCAGGAACTCTAATGCCAAATTTATTCAGCGTTTTGATGACACCGATAGCTACGAAATCATTAACACATACAATCGCGGTTGGCTTTTCATTTAAATAAAGTAAGTGGTTAGCGAGTTCTTCTCCTGATTCAATATCGAATCCCTCATTCATAATCCATTGCTCATGGATAGGTAAATGATGTCGAGCAAGTGCTTCTTTAAAGGCGTTAACCTTTACTTCTCTTGAAGTTACACCTTGTTCTCCCCCTAAAAAAGCAATTCGTTGATGATTCAAATTGTGAAGTAAATCGATGACATTGGTGATTCCTTCTTTTTCATCTGTTTGGATTACATGAGCATCTACTCCTGCCATTTCACCATTAACAAATACTACTGGTACACGATCCATAATTCTATTCATCTCTTCTGCAAGCTTGGGATCTGTAGCTACTTGATTTATACGGCCACCTAGAAATAGAATACCATCCACTTGTTTGTCGATAAGGTTTTGCAAATAGGTAGATTCAACATCTGTATCATTCATTGAATTGCACAAAAAAGAAGTATAGCCTAATGACAATGCATGTGCTTCACTTTTTTGCACTAAGGTAGAAAAAAAAGGGTGATTAATATCAGGTAAAATAATTCCGATCATTTTCGATTGTTTATATAATAAGCTTCTAGCCAGACTGTTCGGACGGAAGTTATATTTCTCGATTATCGCATCTACCTTCTGCTTGGTAACAGGTTTTACTCTTTCGTTACCCGTTAACACACGTGATACGGTAGATGGGGAAACATTCGCTTCCTTTGCAATATCATAGATTGTGATGTTTTTTTTCATTTTTGTCACCTAAATTGAAATTCAAATTTTTATTCGAAACCGATTCCATTATACTATACTTTATAACTTATGATAAATGTTTATTATTACGATAGCTACCTATAATACGGATTATGTAAACTAACTAAGTGGTAATTTTGAAATCATTCGTATGCTAGGATATCGCTTCGCCCAACCACTTCGCGTCCTGCGGGGCACGGCTGAAGCTAACTTTGTGAAGAAAAGCACTTCACAAAGTGGATCTTCAGCACCTGCATGTCCCGCGGGAGTCTACGTGGTTGGTCTACGCTAGGATAGGTTTTCTACAACTTTTGTAAGAGCTAGCATTTTGAGCCCATAGTTGTCCATAAATAGCATTTGAATTAATAACTCAATGCCTAGCACCACTGCTTTTTACTATTCCGAACTTGTAGCACGTCACTAAAGCGGAGCATATTTCTGGAGCTTTGCTTAGCATATAAATCATTTCAAAATTACCACATTGTCATACAGTTCCACTTTACATAATCCGTATTATAAGAAGTTGCGTTAATGTTAAGCGAAAACTTTTTTTATTTTGCTTTAATGATGAATTATATGCTTTCTTAACTCGTAAATAAAGATCGGGCAAAATGCCCGATCTTTATTATTTTACAGCTTTTCTTCTTATAACGATGATCGCAACACCAATCAACAGGAAAATAATACTTGCTCCTAGATAACTAAATATATTGGTTGCTGTATTAGGCAGTTGCTCATCGGATTTATTTTCTTTTTCAGTTGATTCCTGTTTATCATGTTGATCAGATCCAGTTTCTCCTTTTTCATTCTCGTCAGAAGTCTGATCTGTTGATTGTTGATCACTTGCCTCCTCGTCTTCTGACGATTGATCTGTATTATCATTGGAATCTGCTTCATTGTCTGAGTTGTCCTCATCAGAAGTATCCTCCGCTGCTTCTGCAAACACACCATAGCTGGAGAAATGCGAAACATTCAATGAAATTACTTGATTTTCTTCATCAGTGTTTCCACCAACATGCTCCCATATATCCTCTGATGCATTATAATAATAGATTGCAATTTCATCTGTATCTGCTCCCGTTTGATACCCTAAAAAGATTGTAAATTCACCTGTCGGCTCTGTTGCATGATCCGGATACTCCATTTCCACATCAAATGCTTCGCCTGCTATCATTAGTTCAGCATAATTTGTATCCTTCACCTCAAGTGGATGAACGGTTATCATCGTACCTGCTGGTAAATCTTCCGGCATCTTAATTCGGGCACTTATACCATTAATCGTATAATTCTCTCCGGCAAAAACTTTCTGGGATTGACCTAATGTTAATTCTGTATCCACCACAGGCGGCTCTGGCTCTTCCTTATCCAAAACGGTTACGCTGACAACTGCCGTATAGCCGCCATCTGCTGAAGTGACTGTCACCAGTGCCCCTCCTTCTCCAACTGCCTTCATCACACCGTCTTCAGTCACTGATACGACTTCGGGATTATTGCTGCTGTACCACACGTTTTGATTTGCCGCATCTGCTGGCTCTACCTTCACATTAATCGATGCTTCTTCTCCCGTTGCTAGTGTTACTTCCGACTGCTCTACAGATATTCCATTAACGGAGACCACATCATTTTCTATTTCACTTGGAATATTCTCCAATAATGCGTCATACTCCTCCTGCGTCACTGGCAAGACTGTACCATGACGGGGACTGTCAGGTAAATCATATTCTTCTGAGATCCGCCATTCACCCGACGCTAAATCAGTCGTTTCAAAAGGAATATATCCTCGCCCTCCAAATTCATCAATGAACAAGTACCATTTATCCTCGGTATTTGATTTAAAAATGGCTGGGCCTTCTCCTTGGCTGATCGTTCCTTTTCCGATTCCTTCTGTTATTAACTCAAAATTCGGGTCCAGTACAGAATCACCTGATTCTTGTAAAATAAATTTGCCATTTGGAGCGTTTTCCGGATCATTCCCTCGTTCATCTTTGGTAAAACGATAGATTTTTCCGGCATCCTCAATCATTGTTGTATCAATCACAGAATAACCATAATCCAGATAAATTTCTGGTTCACTAAAGGTATGGAAATCACGAGTAGTCGTATACATCATTCGTTGATAGCTGTCCCCGGAGTTTCTGTTTTCTTCACTATCATACAATTTGGACGCCCAGAAAATAACGTATTTTCCGATGGATTTATCATAGAAAATTTCTGGAGCCCATGTGTTTCCTGCTTCTTTCGGAGCTACTTCGACCATTCTTTGTTCAGACCAATTAATAAGGTCTGTTGATTCCCAGACCATGATCGATCTGCTGCCTTCAGTCTGTGCTCTTCCCCAGTCACCATTTCCATGGATTTTCAGATCCGTTGCAATCATATAAAATTTATCGCCTTCGGGTGATCGAATGATAAATGGATCCCGTAAACCTTTTTCACCCATATCAGACGTAATAACCGGCTCTCCATTATTTAACTCCTGCCAATGTAAGGGATCATTGCCCTCACTTAAGGCAAAATATATTTGCTCACCATCTGCAGTACTTTCTCCTGTAAAATAACTGAATAAATATCCTTTGTAATCTTTTTCTTTCGGCAATTCCTTTACATTTGCGACAAAAGATTTAATAATAGTCTGGTCATTTAGTGTAATAGTAGCTTTCAGGTTAACCTCCTCATCTCCTTTTCCGTTGGCAGGACGAGTAACCTCTCCAGTATTACTGATCATTGATTCATCTTCTGACTTCCAGCTGATGACGGTACCATTTTCACCTTCTGTTGGCAACGTGATGTTACCTCGTACATCATTGATGTTATACACTTTTAATGCCGCTGCAGCTTCTTTCAATAAGTCGGTATCTTGTGGCAAACGCTTGACCGTAATTGTGAATTCTTTTTTCGCAGTGCTTTCTCCTATTGTTATCGTTGCAGTTAATACCACTTCTTGGTCTCCTTCATCATAAGCTGGACGAGTTACCGATCCCTCTTTTGACAGATAGGTTTCATTATTGGATTCCCAGCTAACATCTGCTGTTAATCCGTTTACTTTTACCTGGTTAGGCAAAGAAAGATCTTTGGTTACTTCACTTTCCAAACTCAATTCCGCTTTAGCCTGTTCAACAAGCTCCTGATCGCTATATCCAGTAATTTCTTGTTCACTCAGCGTATAGTTGTATACTTTAAAATCCTTTAAGATTCCTTCAAATGGTGGATCTGTATTATAAAGTGATTTGCCAATATAACCGATAAAATCCTCTCCATCTGTCACACCATTCTTCAAAATATTTTGTACGATATAGTCATGTTGAATGGAACCGACTGGTACATCATTTAGATACAGCGAAATGTTACCTTCTTCAAATGCTGCCGTAAACGTATTATATTCTTCCGTGCTGATGCTCGCATCTTGGAACAATAACTCTGTTTCTTCGTCTTTTATACCAAAACGAACCGTGTTATCCGCCTGATTCGGATTTAAGAAAATATAATTGTTGACGTTCGGCCAGTTCCCTTGTTTCGTTCCAATGCTATATAGCCAGTGATTGGCACCTGTGCTTGTCTTAAATGTTGTTTCAATCGTAAATGATTCATCAGTAATTAAACCTTTCGGCAAGCTAACATATTTCGATTCATCTCCAGCAAAAGGCAAAACTTTGACGCCGTCTTCCTGTTTGACATCCTCTGATGTAAATCCTACCAAACTGGCATCCATTTCATTCTCTGTTATGTCTATTAAATGATCACCTGACACAGACATATCATAATGGGCTAACAATTGATCCTCTAATGGTTCTGTTGGTTCATCTGGATCTGTATCATCTGATGTACTAGCTTCACTGATTACATCCATACCATCTAATGTCAGCCCTCCACCTTTTACAACGATTTCGGCAGTATGCTGTTCAACATCCAATCCTCTTATGTGATAAAATGTTTGTCGATCCCCTTTAGCATCAACACGGTAATCCTGCTCTATTTGCTCACCATCGATATATACATCCATCAAGGCGTCAGGAGTTGCACCAAACAGGTTAAAACCGCTACCTTCAAAGTCAAAGATTAATTTATTATCACTTTGTTCAGGCGTAGAATAAATATTGACACCTCGGTAATCCATATATGTTTCTTTCACTTCATTATCTCCGAGCGAAACTTTTAACGTATGCTCCTTATCCTCCAGATCACGAACAGAATAACGTATACCATCTTCACCGACATCATAATTACCTGCAACTTCTCCATCCAATTCAAACTGGTAAGTCGTGGCATTATCACTGCCTGCTAAATAATCAATCCCAGTTCCAGTAAAATGAATGTAAATATACGGGTTATCATTGAAATTAGCCCAAGCATTATTATCGTTAGCTCCCCAGGTATTACCGTTTTCCCTGTAGGCATACACAGTATTTTCTTGACTGCCTATCTCTGCATCTTCAGTAATGGCAGTAAAATCATTTGGTGCTAATGTTGTAACAGATTCTGCATCAATTGGTTTATCTGTATCAATTTCTGCTTTAACAAAACTTGTGTAAGATTCTTTCGAAACCACTTTCAGCGTATGCTCGGTATCCTCAAGATCCTCAGCAGACCATACTTCTTTTACAATCGAACTGTTATTTAAATAATTTGCTTCACCAACAAGCTCTCCGTCTAAATATACATCCGCCGTTCCGTTGTTAGGATTTGTTTCTCCATACAACCGAATGGCATTTCCTTCAAAGGTAATCTCAAAGGAATCGCCATCATTTCCCCAAGCATTGCTGCTATTGGAACCCCAATCTCCTGAATAGAAAACTTTATGAAGCGTTCCTTGTTCCGACGTGGTATCCGTATGTTCAACGAGATAACCGTTCCAAACTGGATAATCACTGGATGTTGTCATTTGTGTACGATTAAAATGGGCATAGCCAGATTGCATAAACTCCCAATCTCCCACATAACCAATTGGATTCCATTCGTCTTCATTATTTAAGGCCGCTCCTTCTGATCGATAGATTTGTCCTTGCGCATTATCTACTTTCAAGGATTTATATGGATAGCCTTCAATTGGTTCAATGCTCAAATTATCAATCAATGTTTCATAATAGCCTGTTCCAAGCGTAACTCGCCCAGCCATTACAGTTGCATCCTCATCAGTGTACGTTGCAATTGGTTCACCATCTAAATAAAGTGTAAACACATTTTCTTTGGCCTCAAAGGCTAATCGATGCCAAACACTGTTATCAAAACCTTCGGTTGTTCCTTGTTTGACTACACTTCCCATTTTTGAAATCTCGTATTTTCCATCTGCAAATATTTTGGCATTATAGGTTGCCTGAGAATCACTCCAGCCTGCTTTCACTTGACGGACTCCGATAAGCGCATAGTTATCTCTTCCTTGTACCGTCTCCGTATGTGTATCTAATAGAAAGTCAAAGGATGCTTTATAGTTCACCCAACGAAAATCTCCTATATTCGTATTCGGATTAACATCCGCTGCTGCTCCATCTGTTCCTCCCCAAACAGCCCAATCCGCTCCTATGATATCAGTTGTCATTTTTTGTTGAAGCATATTTCCGTGTGCTTCTGCCTCCGGAATATCAAGAGGTTCTTTTTCAAAACTGCCATCTTCCGCTTGTTTGGTTGCTTGTTTAACTACTTCGAAAGCTCCAATTTGATCCGTTGTATACCGGGGTGTCCCACCTCTTCTATCAACATAATCACGATCCTGTTCATCAAGCGGATATTCATCATATTCGAAATCATCGCTATATGGTAATGACATAATGGTATCTTCTGCTAAGTCAACAGGATCTGACTGATATTCAAAACCATCAATTTCTGCTGCCTTATCCAACGTAGTGATTGTCACAATCGAATATGGCTTAACCTCTACTTGATAAACACCCTCTTCAGGCTGTATGACATCAACATTTTTGAACCAGTTCGCATCATACGCCTCTCCTTCACTAGGCCCTTTCGTTTCCCAAACAAATACTTCGGCATTTTCTTTACCGCTTAAATTTTTTGCTTCAATTGTATAAGACCGAGTGTCATTGGTATTGTTTGCAAACACGGTCGTATAATCATCCGTTTCAGGGTCTTTCAATGTCATATAGTTATGTGTACTTGTATCGACATCAACACCGCCATCAAAAAAATCTCCATCACTAAAGGTGGCATCTTGGACATATTGCCAGCGTTCATTTTTCCCGGTGGATAAATCATCATGTTCTGTAAAATTCATGACATGTCTGACACCTTGAATACCACCATCCGCTTCATAAAAACCGGACCAAGGATCAAATGCACTAATTAGTTGCTTTGGATTGTATTGTGCACCTTGATAAAAAGCTGCAACCGACGGCTGAAAGTCAAAGGACACCGCATTTAATGGTTGATCATTTGCCCCTTCCCATGAATAGACAGAGATAATTCGGGAAGTTACATCAATAATCCCTGCACGGCCGCCCAAACCATTATAATCAGGTTCCATGTTGTCGCGATACCTTGCATTGATCATTGGAGAAATCCCTTCTGATACCCAGACTTCTTTTGGCTTTTTGCCCTCTTCTTTTAATTGTTCCTGTAACGTGTTTAATTCAGTCGAACCAGTTAATCCATAATGAGAACTGATCACATCAATTTCATCTATTAAATCAGGATTATCCAGTAACGTACGACTGATAGTGGCAGTATCTCGATAACCATCCGCAGCAACCAGTTTTATATCTTGATAATCTGCTTCATAATTCGGTTCATCTTTAATATGGGTTGTGAAATATTTCAGCCACTCTACTTCATTTCTGCCATTCCCATTTTGTGCTCTCTCGTTTTGAGAGATTCCGATATAATCCAACTTAAAGCCATATTCTTCATATACCGCATCAATCGTTTGTTTATACCATTGATAGCGGTCTTCATACTCATGATTTGCGGCTGATTCCCACGTCCAACGCGGCTCACCCCAGCGCAAAATTTCTGTCGTTATATCAGGATTAATCGATTTAGCATCTGCAGCAAATTGGAACCCTGCTCCTCGTAATACATTAGCCGGCTCGTCCTCAAATCGCATTGTAGCTGGCTCCGTTCCTGATGATGAATTAATATCAGCACCTAACTCCACTTTTACATGAGTTAATCCTGCACCTGTATCTTTATTAAATAATTGATTCATGATTTCCCAATATTGATCAGGATGCTCTTCTTTATAATCTAATAATAATCGTGACGTATTATTTCCTGAGACCGTACCAAATCCTTTAAAGCGGTTATGAGGATCAACATTTTCTCCATCAATTGTAATGGTTTTGGTAACGACTTCTGCTTGTGATTGTTGCATTCCAATTATTGATCCTGTAACCGTCAGGAGGATCAATAAAATTAAAAGACACCATGGCTTTTTAGTAAAACTCGTTTGCATGATTATTTCATCCCTTCCTTTAAGAATACACAACAACAGCTATTTTCATCATTCATTTAATAGATGACATATAGAATCCTTTTCACCTCCCACTTATTGGTTGCGCTTACATTATTTCATAACCTCTCTGCATTGTTTGCCACGATCTTTACTACTTTTATCATTTTTTTGACCTTTAGACGATTGGATGCTACCGATAATACAGATTATGTTAACTAGAACCGGATAACAGTGTGGTAATTTTGACATGTTTTGTATGCTTTAGCCAAGCTCCGGAAATATGCTCCGCGTCCAGTGGGGCACGGCTTCAGCTAACTTTGGAAAGAAAATTCTTTTCCTTTCCAAAGTGGATCTTCAGCTCGTGCTGATCACCACGGGGTTCTACGCATATTTCCTACGCTTCAGTGAAGTGCTACAATGTACGGAACAGCTAAAAGCAAGTCCTAGTTATCAGGTCCTAGATCCTAGTAAATTTCGATACTTAGAATGTAGGTGTTCTTATCAATAGATCTTATTATAAAAGATCAATCAATATCCTCGATCTTGCTACAGATGTAGAGTCTGTACCCTAGCGTAGGCCAACCACGTAGACTCCCGCGGGATCTTCAGCCGTGCCCCGCAGGACGCGAAGTGGATGGCCGGAGCGGTATCCCAGCAGATGAATTATTTCAAAATTACCGCTAGGCTAGTTAACATATTATAAGCACTCTTTTCTATAATATATTTTCTATAATAGAAAAATCCCCGCCTGATCAAATCAAGCGGGGATTGCGATTAACTTTCGAACCAGTTGTTTGCAATGGTTTGTTTGTACCAGTAGAAACTATCTTTCTTCGTGCGTTCCAGCGTTCGGTAGTTGACGTGGACAATTCCGAAGCGCATGGTATAGCCTTCAGCCCACTCGAAGTTATCCATTAATGACCAGGTGATGTAGCCTTTAATGTTAACACCAGATGCTATAGCACGACTTAATGCTGTTAAGTGCTGCTCTAGATAATTGATGCGACCTGTGTCATGGACGCGGCCTTTCTCTGGTTCATCATTGTAGCAAGAACCATTTTCGGTAATAAAGATTGGTACATCGCCGTAACTTTCTTTAATGCGTGTCAACACGTTATACAAACCTTCCGGGAAGATTGGCCAGCCGATATCAGTACGGTCGTAATTCATTTCGACTAACTCCCAATCAAGTAATCCTTCATTTTCTTTATATCTTGCAATATGTCCAGTGTAGTAATTGATTCCAAGAAAATCTACTGGCTGGGAGATCGTTTCCATATCGCCATCCTCGATTACTAATTCCACGCCTTTTTTCTTGAACCAATCAACCATAAATGTTGGATAAGTTCCTTTGAATACCGGATCCATAAACCATTCAATATACCAGCCAATTTCCCGATTACATGCATCAATGTCTTCCTGTCTATTGCTGAATGGCTCTAACCACGTTGTATTAGGTGCAAAACCAATTTCACCATCAATGCCAAGCTCGCGGAATTTTTGAACACTTTTTCCATGCGCTACTAATAAATGATGGGAAATTTGCGTTGCCAATTGTAAATCATGATTACCTGGAGCGTGCACACCAATATAATTAGACAAAAAAGAGATACACCACGGCTCATTCAATGTTAACCATTTATTGATTTTTCCAGAAAATTCATTGAACATCAATGTCGCATATTCCACAAAGGCATCAATTGTTTCGCGATTATTCCAGCCACCCTTATCCTGCAATGCTTGTGGCAAATCCCAGTGATAGAGAGTACACATGGGTTCAATTCCATTTGCTAAAAGTTTATCGACTAAACGATGATAGTAGTCTAATCCTTCCTGGTTCACTTCACCCGTACCATCTGGGAAAATACGTGGCCAGGCAACGGAGAATCGATAAACATCAATTCCAAGATCCTTCATCATTTCTACATCTTCTTCATAACGGTGATAGCTGTCACAAGCAACATCCCCATTGTCACCATTTGCGACTTTACCTGGAGTTTTCGAGAATGTATCCCAGATGGATACACCACGGCCACCTTCTTTTGCTGCACCTTCAATTTGATAAGATGCTGTTGCTGTTCCCCATTTCATATCTTTCGGAAACTGAATAATTGTCATGGTAAAACCCCTCTCTTATTATAAAATATTGATGAATTGCTGAAAAGCTTCATCCGCATGATTCGGTAAATGCTCATGTCCATATTCGTGATATAACGTCAAGTCTTTTCTGGAGCG
This sequence comes from Gracilibacillus caseinilyticus, assembly GCF_022919115.1. NCBI lineage: Bacteria > Bacillati > Bacillota > Bacilli > Caryophanales > Bacillaceae > Gracilibacillus > Gracilibacillus caseinilyticus. The sequence continues at coordinate 4,358,910 of NZ_CP095072.1, forward strand.
AATTTTGTTATAAGCTGCAAATTGCGTTGATGGTGGACAGATTGGATCTCTCAAAGCTGTTAACCAATGCACACTTGCCTTGATTCGGTCAGCCAGATGCTGGATATCTATATAACCTAGTTTCGAAAAAATTTCCCGGTGCCGATGATGTGCAGGATCGAAGCAACGGAAAAAGTAAGCGATTTCTTCATAGGCAGAATGTTGAATGTCCATTTCCCATGCTCTTTCATAATCAGACAAAAACGGGTATACAGCAAATAAGTGCTTGATCGTTGGTTCTAATGCTGCACAAGCCGTTGCGAGTGCTCCACCTTGTGATTGACCGTAAACACCAATTCGTTCCGGATCCACCCCATCAATCGTCTGTAATATTCTCACTGTCTGAACTGTATCTAAAAACACTTGTCGGTAATACAAATGATCTGGGTTAGGATCATCTAAACCACGAATAATATGGCCTTTTAAAGTAGGTCCTTTCGTTACTAACGTATCCTCTGATCGACCGCCTTGTCCACGACAATCCATTGCTATTACCGTAACGCCTTGCGCCGCATATGCTAACTTATCCAGCCAATCCCCACTATCTACTGAATAACCATGAAATATAGCCAAACCTTGGCCAGTAGCAATTTCTTTGTTAGGTACAATTAGTTTTGCATGAATGCGAGAATCTCCTACTCCTCGGAAATACAGGTGATGACACGTTGCGAATGAACAAGTGACACCAGCTTCTTCCAACTCATAGGTTAAGGATTGTTGATCCAATTGCTGTAATGCTCGCTCCCAATAAAGGTTAAAGTCATCAGGTTTTTGGTTTTTCCCTTGATACTTTTCTAATTCGTGTAATGGCATATCTAGATGCATCGTATTCCTCCCGTCAGCGGTTAATTTTATGATGGACATAAGCATTTAAAGAATGTATGTAGCCATCAACACCTATCTCCACCAAGGAAACCGATTTCCTAATCTTCCAAAAAAATTTCACTTATTCTTAGAAATTTCAGATCATCAACATCCCATTACTATAGTTAACTGTGATTTCGGAAAGGACATCGGTTTCATTATATCATAATTCCGAGCGAATAAACACACTTTTTCGAGCTCTATTAGAAAATAGAGCTCGAACTAAACTATTCACTTATTTTTACAGCCCGTAACCATTCATGGGCCATCAATAAATTACCTGCACTATTCATATGAACGCCATCAACGGTAACATTATAGCCGCTACTTTGGACTAAATATTGAATAAAACGTTGGTGTGTTGGCACTAGAACCGCTTCGAATTCTGTTGCTAACACCCGTACAATTTCAGCATAGGCTTTTAATTTCTGATTACCGACAGAATCCACCTTTTCTTCAATTATGGTCGGTTCCATAAAAACGATAGTAGAAACACCTATTTCTTGTACTTGCTTTAATAAGTGACGATATATTGCTTCAAATTTTTCTTCGTCGACCTGTTCTAATTCCGGATGGTCGAGCTGACGCCAAACATCATTGATTCCTATTGAAATCGATACGGTGTCCGGTTTTAGATTAATCACATCTTCTTGCCAGCGTTCTTCCAGATCTATAATGCGATTCCCACCGATTCCTTTATTAAAAATTTCATAATCCTTCTCAGGGTGTAGTACTTTTAAGTAATCATGAATAATACGAACATACCCTGTCCCGATCCCCTCTTGATCGTCATGCTTTCCCCATTCCGTAATGCTGTCACCAATAAATACGATGCGGTTTCCTAAATTGGTCAAAACCATCTACTCCTTTATCCCACTACTTAGCTATAGAATACCATTGTTTCACAATTTTTTCTGCTTTCTTTCCAAAAATATCAAAATCAAGATCCTTGTCTGCTTCTTCGACCGGATAAAGCTTGGCTTTCCAGTCCCACCAGAAAAATCCTGCAAACCAGGGTTTATCCCAAAATACTTGAATCACAGACTGATAAAAATTAGCTTGTTCATCCTCACTAAACGGTAATTCCTTATGTTCAAAATCCCAGGGCATCGTCGCACATCCAAGTGCACTTCTACAGCCTATCTCCATGAACAGAATTGGTTTGTTATAAGTTTGATGTAATTTTTCCAGCTTGTGAGCTATTTTCTCCCACTCTTCGACCATATTGTTCACAGAATCACCAGGCTCTTTCGCAACCGGGTAGTATGCACTCGTCCCAATAATATCAACAGCATCGAACCACTCAACACCTTCTTCTTTGCCATGATTCGCATTGTAAATAATCGGACCATCATAGATATTTCGAACATCGCGTATAAGCTTACGCCATGATGCTGTTTGTCCTTCTGTATTAATCATTTCACAACCTATACAGAACATTTCGCACTCTAATTCCTTTGCTAATTCCGCATAATGCTTGATGAAATAAGTATACGACGAAAACCATGCTTGCCATTTTTCAGCTGCTTCCTCGGGAAAACCGATTCGCGCCCGCCAAATCCTATCTTTACAATTAACCACGGGTTTGAGACAGACTTTTAACCCTAAATTCTTCGCTTCTTTAACAGCGAATTGAATATCTCTGTCTGTCATCGTATTACTATAATCAAAGTGAATATTAGTCGAAGAATACGTATCCTGAAGAGCGAAGAATGACAAGGCAATCCATTCACTCCCAGTTTCTTTTAATTTCTGTAATGAATAAACAGCATCTTCTGTCTGATATGCTCCACGTTCCGTATTCCATCCATAAGTCATACCTTTTACAAATAACTCCTTCATCTTGTCCCCACCATTTCTCTCCTATCACAGTGCTAACCGCCATAATACTCAACTTCAAGCATCGAAAAATGCTAACTATGGCGATAACACACGATACGTTATTCTGGCATCGAGAGGATAATCCCCACCGATGCCATTTTCTCTTTATTGATGATGCGTAATATGATAAACGCTGCGAACCTCAAGTCCTCGCTTCAATTGATCAAGCGTTAATGTCCCTTCTAACTGCGACTTATCGATTGTAATGACCTTTGGTTCCTTTGCAGACAAATCGAAATAATTATCAGAAAGCACTGCATCAACCGGTAATTGTAGTTCAACGTATTTCGTGAACGCATCTGCTTGTACTTCAATCTGAATCTTCTGATCTGTTTCACTCACATTTGTTGCTAATTGAGGATTTAAAAATTCAAAATGCTTTGCTTTGGTAAAGATCACCGTTGCATGACTGTAATAGTTATCATCCATATAAAGTGTTGCCTCTAAATAACAATTACGCTTCCGTTGATCCGTTAACACTTCTGAAAAATCCAGTAACTGACACGATTGAGCGGTTGAGGCCGGAACATTCGCAGTGAAGTGACCTTGCTCGATAATTTCTGATTGATTGTTTCGAAGTTTCCATTCAACCTTGCAATCTATCTCTGTCAAACGATCGTTCGTAATATATATATCAGCGTCCGTTTCCCCTTCTTCGATTGAGAGCAATACAGGATCGTAGAATTTTTTTGTGAAATAATGCAATGCTTTCCACCTTCCGTAATAATCAATACTTGACCACGAGGCCACTGGCCAGCAATCGTTTAATTGCCAATAGAGTGCTCCCATACAGCGTCCTAAATTACGTCGCCAATGCTCCACCCCGTATTTTATCGCTTCCGCTTGCAGGAGTTGTGATGTATAAATTAATGCATCAAAGTCTTTTGGATACAGAAAATTTTCTGATAAATAGTACAAAATCTTACCATTGGCAGCGTCGTTTTTCTGATGTATTTCCATCACTCTGGAGAATATATTCCGATCTTCCGGTTTGGTAAAGGACTCTATCGTTTTCATATTCGGAAAGGACTGAAAGCCAAATTCAGAACAAAAACGGAAAAAATAATTTCTGTAATCCGTAAATGGCTTCTCTCCATGCCACACTTGCCAATAATGCATATCCCCAACATCAGGGTTGCGTGGGTTATCGAAGCCTCCTGTAGATGATGGCGAAGAAGACCAGTAAAACGTCTGTGGATCATACTGCTTCACAAGATCTGGCAGCATAATCTCAAATAATTTAATATAATCTCTGCGCCAGTCCGATCGTCTTGGCCACCCCCAATGCTCCATTGCTTCTTCCACTTCATTATTCCCGCACCAGATTCCAAGAGATGCATGGTGTCGAATTCGTTTGATTTGATCGATCGCTTCTTGACGAACATTATGTTCAAATGAATCCGTTAATCGATATACACTGCATGCAAACATGAAATCCTGCCATACAACTAGTCCATAGCGGTCACATAATTCATAGAAATAATCCTCTGGATAGTGTCCACCACCCCAGACACGAATCATATTAAAATTAGCTGCCACACTGTCCTTTAGTAAATTCTCCGTTCTGGCCCTTGATGTTCTTGGTAAAAGGTTATCTTCCGGTATATAATTGGCTCCTTTCATAAAAATCGGCTGACCGTTTACCACAAACTCAAATGATTTTCCCCATTGATCTTCTTCATGTTTTACCTCTATCGTACGCAATCCGATCGTATAGCTTTGTCGATCGATAACCTCATGTCCTTTTTCTAAAAAAACTTCTACCTGATACAATGACTGTTCACCGAATCCTGCTGGCCACCATAAAGCTGGATTATCCACAGGTATTGTGATAGATGTTTCTTGCTTTACTTGATTACAGACTTGGCCAATTGTTGTTCCATCCGGAGCTGTTAACCTTGTTGATAGATGATAATTCTCTGATACTATCTTTTCTAATGTTACTTGCACATCAAGTTGCACGTGGTTTGTGTCGTGTTGCTGCGTAATGTAAACATCATTGATGCGATTATCATTCCACATCGCTATTTCCACATCACACCAAATGCCTAAATCAGGAATTTTTGGACCCCAATCCCAACCAAACATACTATGAGATTTCCGTAGATGCTGGTAGCCTTCCATCGCATGATCTACACCAGCTAATGGATCTTTTTGCTGCATCTCCGTTATATAGGATACGGGTGAATATAGATAAACCTCTAGTACATTTCCGCCTTCATGAAGATAAGGTTTGATATCTACTTCATATGTACGGTGCATATTATTAGTTTCTAAAAGGCTTTGCCCGTTTAGCGTAATTGCTGCAATTGTATCAATTCCATGAAAAATAAAAGAAATATGCTGAAACGCTAATTGCTCACTATTCATGTCAAATTCTTTGCGAAACAGATAATCCCTGCTCGCAATTTCCGTAGCTTGTTCTTCATTATCTCGATAAAACGGATCGTCTATTACGTTTGCCTCGAGCAAAGTATGCATAACGGAGGCTGGTAGTGTCACAGCATAAGTATCTTCATCAGTAAGTGTTCTCATTTCCCAATTTTGATTGAAATTTAATTTTTTCATACGCCACCTCATTCATTCTATTTGTAAAAGAAAGCCGCACTATCCTATTCAGATAGAACGACTTTCATTCATTAGTTAGATAGATAAAAGTTTTTTATTACATTTTCAGCTGGTTTACCATAGATGGCATAATCACCATCTTTGTCTGCCTCAGATTCTGGATAAAGGATGGCTTTCCAATCCCATAATCCGAATCCAAGTACCCAGTCCCTTTTTGCTGTTTTATCAAACATATCCTGATAAAAAGCTTTTTGCTCTTCGAAATTTATTTCACCATCCATGGACCAATCATTTGGCACTTGTGCAGATCCCGTTCTGCTTGGACATCCTGCTTCTGCAAAAAAGAATGGTTTGTTAAATGGCTTGATAATTTTTTCAATACGATCCAATTGATTATCCCAATCACCCAATGGATAATAGCCACTTGATGATATCACATCTACCTCATCCCACCAGCTGACATTTCCTTCTTGGTATTTATCGGTATTATATGTGATCAGACCGCTATATACTTCCTTTACCTCACGAATCAACTGACGCCACTCTTGTTCTCTTCTTTCTGTTTGTACCATTTCACAACCAACAATGAACATTTCAGCATTCTTCTTGGTAGCGATCTTGGCATAATGTAATTGATAGTCTGTATAGCTTCTGAACCAATCACGCCATTTCGGTTCACAAGGGACATCAATATCAAAGAAATTAATATGTGCACGCCAAATGCCGTCTGCAGGATTTACCGTTGGTTTTATCATAATCTTCAAGTCTAGTGATCTTGCATAATCGATCATATCTTCTAATTCTTGATCGGTTACCATATGTTCTCCGTCATAAATCACTTCTGTCGAAAAAGCAGTTTCTTGTGTTGCTGCTAACGCAAATATTACATAATCACTAGCGGTTCGTTCCTTCATCAATTTTAATGATTCTTTTGCTTCTGCTTTTGTAAAGTCGCCACGTTTTGCCCCCCAGCCAAACGTAAAGCCTTTGATGTATTCCATTTCTCTCTCTCCTTTTCCTGTTGCCTTAATAACGTCTATTATTTAACCGATCCTGAAGTTAGTCCATTATAGATATATTTCTGCAAGGAAATAAACGCTATAAATGTCGGTATAATTGCAAGCATAATACCTGCACAAATAACTTCCCATTCAGAGCCATATGGACCTTTGAATTTAAACAATGCGGTGGATATTACTTGCAGATCTGTCTTAGGCATATATAGAAACGGTGTATAGAAATCGTTATAAACGTTGATGCCTTTTACAATAATTACCGTTACAATTGCTGGTGTTAATAACGGCAATATAATTTTTCGGTAGATTGTAAAATAAGACGCCCCATCAAGCATTGCTGATTCATCCAGTGAAACGGATATAGAACTCATAAACTGCAAGAAAATATAGATGGCAATAATATCTGTACCGAGATACAAAATAATTGCTGCCCATATCGTATTAAATAAACCTAGTGAATTAACAATCTGGAATGTTGCAACCTGAGTTGTTACAGCAGGAATCAATGTCGCTAATAAAAAGGCGCCTAATATTAATTTGCTACCCCTAAATTTAAAACGGTCTAATACAAAAGCAACCATAGAACCAACAAGTGTTGTACCAACAATGGAAACTAGTAAAATAATTACTGTGTTTTTAAATCCAGTCATCATGTTTCCTTCAACGAATGCTCTTTTGAAGTTTTCAAAATTTGTCCAATCTTCTGGAGGGGTTAATGGTCCAGTACTTGTATATTCAGCTCCTGTTTTGAAAGATGCAAATAATACAATCAAGATTGGTAAAATAGCAGCAAGTGCACCTAAAATTAACGACGCATATTTTATGAAATTACCTGCAAGATGTTTACCATTCATATTAATCGTCCTCCGAGAAGAATTTTCGTTGTACAGCTGTTACAATAATGACGATAAATAACAAAATAACAGCCATTGCCGATGCTAAACCAATTTTTCCATATTTAAATGCTGTATCTACCGTTTGAATAACAAACGTTGCACTTCCATTGGAACCACCTGTCATAATATAAGGGATTTCGAAAGCACTTAAAGCACCACTGATCGCTAAAATTAAGTTTAGCGAAACAATAATTTTAATACTTGGTAAAATAATATACCGGAATTGATGCCATCTGTTCGCACCGTCAATTTCAGAAGCTTCATAGACATCGTTTGGAATCGAAGAAATGGCACCAAGGAATATGATGAAATTGAAGCCCATATATCTCCATACAGATGTACCTGCTAATGAAATATTAATAACATCCGGATTCCCTAACCAGTGTGTTGTGAAATCTCCTAATCCAACCAATCCAAGAATGGTATCCAGTCCACCATCAGGCTGGAAGAATAATAGAAACATAAACCCGATCGCAACCCCGTTTAATAAATACGGGAAAAAGATAACTCCTTTAAAAAAGTTTTTCATTCGTACTTTAAAACTTAAAATAGTTGCAAAATATAAGGCTAAGCTCATTTGCAAAAAGGTCCCAAAGAAATAATACAAACTGACAGTAAATACTCGAAAATACTCCGGATCGGTAAATACTGTTTTATAATTCTCTAAACCTATAAATTCTTTATCACTAAATCCATTCCATTCAGTTAAACTGTACCAAAACATATTGGCCACTGGTAAAAAGCTAAATGTGCCTAACAACGTTAATGGAACGATAAGAAAAGCAACAATAATAATATTGCGTTGTGATTTATAACTTAATTTTGAGAACAAATCGATGCACCTCCGGTTAAAAACTAAATGAAATCTGAAAGAATCCTTCCCATATTTCATTTAATTTTTACATTTCTCTCTCTATTTTTCTGAAGAATAGGTGAGCAGCACCAACCATTATTGATTAGCCTGCTCACCACTTTCTTTATTCACCCACTATTTCTTCGTAGGCTGCTGACCAATCTTCGTTCCAGCTTTTCATAATATCATCATAAGTTTCATCTCGATTTCCAATAGCTGCCTCAATAATGATTTTTTTGTTTGGTTCTAACCAGAGACCAACTTCTGATTCTTTGTCTACTTCATCTAGTAATCCTTGTTTATCGTCTGGCGCTGGTGTTAGCATTTCGAATTGTGCACCTTCCTCTTGCGCTGTCGTTAATGCATCTGGTAATGGAATATCCTTCGATGCACTGATTCCGCCCGCTTGTTCTACAGAATAACCTGAATCATGAATGAACCAGTCTACCCAAGCAAAAGCAGCATCTTTATTTTCACTGTTTTTATTAATAGAGATATTTAAATCTGCACCTAGAGAGAAGATAGTTTCCTCTGCATCTGTAGGGAATGCCATCATTCCGATATCATCTGCATTTTCTCCTGCACCTTGAATTTGTTCAAGTGCCCATGAACCTAATACCATGGTGGCGATTTCACCGTTATTCATTCTTACTTTAGAAGCTTCCCAATCAGTAGTAAGGGGGTCTTCTTCAATAAGTCCTTTCTCCGCTACTTCATACATTAAACTATAATGTTCATAATGCGGATCGCCTTGATCAAATGGTGTTGGATCATCTAACATATCGACATTGTAATAATCAACATTACCTGCAGTAGTGGTAACAGCACCTTCCCACTGAGTTAATGGCCAACCGGCTGCATAATTTGTATACAAAGGCACTGCATTGGTGTTTTCTTTAACTTTTTCTAACGCAACGATGAATTCATCTTGTGTTTTAGGAAGCTCTGTAATTCCTGCTTCTTCAAATACTGCTTTATTATAAATAACGCCTGTATACGTTAAAGCAATCGGAATACCATAAACGGTTCCATCAACTTGACGCTCTTCTACACCTAAATACTTTTCTTGCATATCTTCTAACGTACCCATTGGCTCAAAGAAATTCGGGATATCTTCGATAGGAACTTGTACAGGTATGTATTGCACATCCCCATAATCTTCCGTATTCATACGAGGCATAATTTCTCCACCGTAATCTGTTAATGCTTCAAAATTCACATTTACATTCGGATAAATTTCATTAAACTGTTTCGCATATTCTTGATAAACAGTATCGACAATATCCGTTCTGTGCGTGATTACAGTAAGGTCTCCTTCAATCTCTTCCGGATCTTTCTCTTTCCATGTTTCGTATGTTGGCTGGTCAGACCCTTCTCCGGAACCTTCCTCTGAATCAGAAGAACAACCAGCAATTACGACGATAACTAACATTGATGCAAAAAACACTAACAACTTTTGGTTAAGCTTAAGCATGTTTTTTGACCCCTTTCCTTTAGTTCATAACTGTTTAATTATTTAGGTTAACGTTAAAGTAACCATAAATAAATAATAACCTGAAACCGTTTACTCGTCAATGCTTTTTTTGCTTTTTACACCAAAAATATTTAAGTTCACTTAATAGTTAATTACTTAATTCTACTTTCTTATCCGGTTATAGACCACTTCTTTATATTCTGTATAGCAAAACACAGTAAACTAGAACTGAAAACTAATCGTTAAGTTAATAAATTGCAGACAAAACCAATCAGCATTCCATTCCACTCTGCATATTGTGTATCACAATTAACCTTACTATTACATTCTTTTCAAATAAATCTATACAAATTACTTAAGTAAGAGTTACTAGATACTTTCTTGCTATAAGATAAACCGATCCTATATTTTATAAAACTACCACTAATACGGATTATGTAAAGTCGAACTGTATTACACTATGGTAATTTTGAAATCTTTTATCTGCTTAGCAAAGCTCCGGAAATTTGCCCCACTGTACACGAAGTGGTTGGCCGGAGCGATATCATACCACTAACTACAGTTCAAAATAAGCATTAAGCTAGCATTACATAATCCGTATTATCAGCACCGTACTTTTTCAATCTTTAGGCATAACTCTCTTCTGCAAATTCCTTTATTACAAATTCACAAAAAATGACCGGGACATGCTGCCCGGCCATTTTTCTATACTTTTGAATACAATTATTATCTTATAGATGGATCAAGTAGTAGCATCATGATGAAAGGGATGCTTAAAATTTCGGAACAACAATGACATGCTGATACTAAACAGACATGGCCCGAATGCAAGGAACGCAATTAGGTTCCAGTATAAAAGCAAATATAATACAACGATACAGAGCAATATAGCAATCGATAAAAGCGGCTTTTTAAACGATGTTACAAAAGCTAGTGCAAAAGCATCTTTTGTATGATAATGATAGAAAATAAAGTAATAAAGTACAAATACGACATTTACAATCAGAAGTGCAGCCAAATAGATTAATACAATCATGAAAGCTAATCGCAATGCCAGGTCTGAACGATTTAAATAAAACAACGCAACTTGCAGTAATACTAAGAGAATCGTAACTGCAAATGATACGCCACGATAAGATCGATATTTATTATAACACTCACGAAAAATCTCTTTTGTTTCCTCATCTGATGGTTGAAATAAGACAATTTTAGTTGTTTCCCACAATGCCGCTGTCGCAGGAATGAAACTATACACAATTACCCCTCTCAACAAATAAATCCAATAATAAAAACTAATTTGGAACAATGTGTAGATAAATTGAAACAAACGCTGAATCGACTCACTCATAACTTACACTTCTTTCTGTAACTGGATTGAATTCTTTTATCTTCTCAGTTAATTTCACAAAGCAAAACCAAGACAAAAGGCGCCTTGGTTTACTTTTTTTCATTTACAGAATCTCGATAAATAATTTTCCCCTTAACCGCCAATCTTCCGAACGAATTGGTCGGATCCTCCATTTTCTCACAAATGAATTTAACTGCATTTTTAGCCATCTCTTCGACATCTACTTCTACCGTGGTCAAATTCGGCGTAGTTAACGTAGCATAAATATCATTATCAAATCCGACAACCGAACAATCCTCCGGCACTTTATAACCATCATGACGCAAGCGTTCCATTAACAAATGCGCAACTTGATCACAATTACAAACAAAAGCTGTTGGCATCACTTCCGGTAAATCAAATGAGATAAATGCTCCACGTTCATTGCGATCACTGATAACATAGTCTTGATTTAACTGGATTTTATGCTCTAATAGCGATTTATAATAACCTAAAAACCGATCCTGTATACTGCTAGTTGAAAAAAGATTTCCTACATATGCTATATCCCGATGCCCTTGTTTAATTAAATAATTCGTTATTTCATAAGCACCATTAAAGTTATCGGTAATAACTGCATCGACATTACTGTTTTCGTCGTAAAAATCCAAAAATATCAACGGCATACCTAACTTTTTCATATGATTAATATAGTCTGTCTTAGGCTGTCCTAACAAAACAAACCCATCTACTCGTTGTTCATGATAAATACGTGGCAGTTTCAACTGGTCTTCATCATCGTCCGTCATAATATGGATGATCGCATAATACCCATATTCCTCAAGATGCTGTGCGATTGATTGATATACTTTTAGATAGAAGGATTGCGACATTCCCGTATATCGTTCAGGAATAATCACGCATATATTATAAGATCTCCCATCCTTCATTGATTTTGCTACTGCATTGTAACGGTAACCCATCTCATCTGCTAATGTTTTTATTTTCTCTTTTAGTTCATCACTGACGCCTTCCTTATCATTTAACGCTTTCGACACCGTTACACTACTTACATCCAAGCGTTCAGCAATATCTTTCATCGTGACATTCACTTTCATTTTTTCACCCCAATACATACTTTTCACAATTCTTTTCCCTATCATATCACTTTTTTAAATTAATTACTTAAATATTTTACTTTATATTAAGTAAAAATATAATAGATAGAAAACCTGCACCTATGGCAGCTTCATAAGTGCAGGCAACGTATGCACCATTAAGGAGTAACTATTCCTCTAACAATGCCTTATTCTGTAGTATTAAATCTTTTCTTTGCTGCGCATTTTCTAACGAACGATATTGATCCTCCGGCGTATGGAACGTATAATCTATCAATCGATCAATCGTTGTCGTGGCAACATGAATTCTTGTATCACTTGATGCATAATAGATAAATACATCATTATTTTCATCTACGGTCACGCCGTTACAGAAGATAACATTGGATACATCCCCAACTCTCTCCTCATCATATGGCGCAATAAAATGTCCGCCGGGAAGAGCAATTAATTTGGTCGGATCTTCTAAACTAGTCGCAAAGGTATACAATACATAACGCAAACCAGCTGCTGTATTGCGTACTCCATGTGCAATATGAATCCATCCTTTATCTGTTTTGATAGGTGCTGGTCCTTGCCCATTTTTCACTTCATATATCGTATGATATTTCTTACCATGGATCACTTTCTCTTCCTCAATAACAGGATTGTTGATATCTTTGGTTAAACCGAATGCAATACCACCACCAGAACCTGTTGATATAAAACCGTCTTGAGGACGAGTATAAAAAGCATATTGCCCGTCAACAAATTCAGGATGTAACACGACATTACGTTGCTGAGGAGAAGGAGTCTGAATATTCGGGAGTCTTTCCCAATCCTTCAAATCCTTTGTCCTGACAAGTCCCGCCTGCGCTACTGCACTGGACGTATCAAACTCACCAGCATTCGGATCTTTACTTTCTGAGCAATAGATTCCATATATCCAACCATCCTCATGCTTTACTAACCTCATGTCATAAACGTTTGTTTCTTCAGGATCGATATCTTCCCAAACGAGCGGACTATCGACAAACGAAAATTGATCGACACCATTATCACTTACCTCTAAGGCAAAAATTGATTTACGATCTACTCCTTCAAGACGAACGACCATATAATACTGACCTTGATGATAAATAGCACCAGGATTAAATGTTGCATTCACACCTAACCGCTCCATAAAAAATGGATTGGTTTCTTTATTCAGGTCAAACCGCCAATGTAATGGTACATGATGACGAGTTAATACCGGTTGTTGATATTTTGTATACACACCATTATAAAAATGTGAATCTGGATGATTTTTTTGATTAATTAATTTATGTTGTTCTTCCAGCAATGAAAAATATTTCTCATGAATCATTAGCCTAACACCCTTTCAATAAATTCTAAACAAAACCTACTGTTATGGTAGGACGTCTTCCAAGGCTCACCGACTGATCTTTCTGTCGGCTTTCCATTTGCTTCTACCGACCAATACCATTCGCCATGTTTCCGTTTATCGACGATATTTTGTTTGATATAGTCCCATAACTTTATAATTAATTGCTCAAATTTCGGATCATCTGTATTCTGATAAGCATTTAGGAAGCCAACCATCGCCTCTGCCTGCACCCACCAGATTCTGGTATAATCGTACTCCTCATTAATCTGCTCATTAATAAGGGAGCCATCCTCTTGTATAGCATAATCAGCAACATTATAAGCAATATCCAAAATCATCTTGTCATAGTTTGAGTCATGAAAATTAATCGTTTTCATCGTTTCATCCATCAGCCAACTCGCTTCAATATCATGACCGAATGACTTCATATCCACTAACGATTGCCACTCTTTATCAAAAAACACGTTTAAAAATTTGGTTTTCTCATCATAGATATTTTGATAATGCACGTGTAACAGATCAGTTAATCGTTGCTTCAGCGCCTGATCATAAGTTGCTTTATAAAGATTTGTATATGCTTCTAACACATGGATATGCGTATTCATCGTTATCTCCGCCATAACGCCGTTTTCACTGAGCATTTCATTATCAACGGGATGCCAAGAGCGGTCAAATTCTTCCATATAGGCTTGATTTTGATTATCATAGCCCTTTTCTTCAATTAAGTGATATATTTCCATAGCCAGATCTAACGCTTCCCGCGATCGACTGACTCGGTAGTATTCACTTAAAGCATATATCGCAAACGATTGGGCATATACATGCTTTCTCGTATCTTTCGGTTTACCTCGAAAATCTACTAACCAGTAAATACCTCGATGAATTCTATCATAAAGTTTATCACGTAAAAACGCATACAAATGATTCGCATATTCGAGATATTTCTCATTGTTCGTTACACGATAAGCAGCAGAAAAAGTCCAGAGAAACCTTGCTGTTGCAATGCCCCCTTTATCTGCCTCTTCCTCAATTCGTAACGAATAATCAACCTCGCCATAGAAACCACCGTTTTTTTCATCTTTTAAGTTCATCCAGAATGGGAGAATTTTTTGCTCGAGATGTTCTTTAATCTCTGCTGCTAATTGTTTCATAAGTCTCAATCCTTCCTTTTGTTTATCGATAACTTAATAAATTAATATTAATTAACTTATCGATAATTGTCAATTACTTATTTGCGTTTCGTTAAAACGATGATCATTAAATCTTGAAATTTGAAAAGTACGATTCCAACTCATGAGCCATCGCTGCTAACTCCTGTGAAGAAGCTAGTAACTGTTGCATTGCAGCATTTTGCTGTTCTGCCCCAGATGCAATCAAACCAATTCTTTGCGATGATTGTTCAGATATTGACTGGATTGTTTCGGTTGATTGATGGACTCGCTCTACTTGCCCATTCGTCACCATAATCGTCTCTCCAACACGGAGATGGTGATTAGTTAGCGAAGCAATCGATTGCGAGATATTCTCAAATACATTTCCTACCTTGGTAACTTTTTGTTCACTTAAAGCATTAATTATCCCACCAATCTTATCCATTTGTTCCTTCACAACATTCATGCGACGAGCTGTATCCTGTACATTTACTGAGCCATTTTCCACCTCCACCGCCGTCTGATTGTTAAGCTCTTGGACGTCTGCAATTGTATTGGTGAGCTCATTCCAGGAAGCTTGCATCTGGTTGATTACACCTGTTGTTTGTTCTACTGATTTCACTTGGTTCTCTGCGCCTTCAGCTACACCTGTCATCTCTGTCATCATTTGTGGGAAATAATAAATAACGCAAGTACACTTGCAAAGAAGATGTCATATCTTTTACTAATCCCCCCATTTTTCCATATAGAATAATTACGGAATTTCTTCAATACCGTCCATTTCGAAAACAGTTTCTTGGTTTTCATGTGTATCCCCTTTCATAACTACCGTTTATTATTTAACAACTCTCGTTCAACCGAGATGGCCGCATCACCTACCCATGCTGTACTGCTTCAGATGCCATCTTTATTTGATAGAATTCTCCTCTATTTGCTAACAATTGATCATAAGTTCCCGTTTCCACACATTGACCGTTATTCATCACAACAATCCGATCAGCATCACGAATAGTAGACAATCGATGCGCCACGATAAAAGTCGTTTTTCCTTTCACTAATTCTTGCATCGCATCCTGAATTAATTTCTCTGATATATTATCAAGCGCTGACGTTGCTTCATCTAAAATAACCATTTGCGGATTTCGAATGAATGCACGAGCAATCGCAATTCGTTGGCGTTGACCGCCAGATAGTCGATCACCGTGCTCCCCTATTTTAGTATCCAAGCCTTCAGGTAACTCTTTTATAATATCTTGCAGATTAGCCATCTTGACAGAAGCCTCCACTTCCTGATCGTTGACTTCCGCCAATCCATAGGTAATGTTGTCCCTTATGGAACCCGAAAATAAAATCGTATTCTGTGGTACAACCGCTATGTTCTTTCGGAAGCTTCGCATGCTTACATCATCCATCGGAATTTCATCAATTAAGATTCTTCCTGAAGTTGGACGATAAAAGCCCGTGACGAGATTTAAAATAGTAGATTTTCCTGCTCCTGACTCCCCGACAAAAGCAACCGTTTCTCCAGGCTTTACTGATAGACAAAAGGATTCAAGCACATGTTTATCTGTATCACGATATTTGAAATAAACATTTTCAAACTCGACTGAGCCATCCAGCTGTTTCAATTTCATCTTCCCTTGATATTCTTGTGTTTCTTTAGCGAATAGAATCTCAGAAATAGAATGTACGGATTCAAACCCTTTTGCCAATTGCGGATAAATATTAATCACACCAGAAATCGACATCAAAATTTGCGTAAAATAAGTTTGATACAGCACAACATCTCCTATTGGGATACTTCCTTGATAGGCTAGATAAACCGTAAACAACAAACATAATACCTGAAATAACTGAAAGGCAACCCAGTTACTTGCTCCAAAAAACGCTTCCGTTATGTCAAGCTTGTATCCTTTTCCTCGCACATGATGAAGCAATGAATCCATTTTGTTAATTTCTACTTTTTCCAGACCATGTGCTCTTGTTACCGGTATCATTTCAACCGTCTCTGCTACCTGTCCAGACATTTCTTCTACTTGTTCACGAAATTCACGATTTCTTCTATTTAATTTTCCGCGGAAGAAATAAACAATGACTATCGAAATTGGTATAGCAACTAAAAAAAAGGATGTGACGGACCAGCTTCGATTAGCAGTAACAGCTATCGCAACAATTACATTCATGAGAGCAGGCAATACCCCCAGCATCGTCTGCTTGGACATAATTTCAATCATTTCTACATCACGGAGAACCTTTGCTTGCAGTTTACCTGAACGTAATTCTCCATGATAAGATATCGAAAGATGTTGCAATTTACGGATTAAAGTACTTCTTAGGCTTGCTTCTACATGTCGAATTGCTTTACTCATAAAGCTGATATGAAGAATCTGACTTGGCAAATTTTGAATAATAACTACCGTAAGCACAATAATATTGATCCACAGCGTCCGAACATCTTGTTCACCTGGATTAGCAGCAAAGTTGATTAAATTAGCTGTGACTATAGGCAGTATCCATACAGGTGAATGTTTCAATAAAAAGAATATAAAAGAAACAAATAATTTCATATAATGACCACGATACATTACATGCAATGTCCTGAACAGCCTTCCTTTTACATCTTGCTGTTCTTCGAATCTCTTTTCAAAATCCAGGGAGATTCCATTATCTTGCGGCATATTCTCACTCCTATTATATATATTATTAAATAACCTAATGCATTAAGTAATATATTAAAACGTTAACAATGTATTTGTCCATTATTATCTATCTATTACAAAATATTTTTTGACAATATACAGAAACTTTACTATATTACAATAAGTAAACGTTAACTTAATTTGGAGGTGTTGACATGCCAATAGCTATTAATAGAGAACAAAGAGAATTTCACCTTTATAACGATCACATCAGTTACATCTTCCGTGTTTTAGAAAAAAGCGAACAGCTAGAACATTTATATTTTGGAAAGCGAATTCATCACAGAAAATCGTTTGAGCATTTAATCGAGCGAGAAGTTCGTCCCTCCTGTAACATGTTCGAAGGAGATCATACGTCTTCCATGGAACATACCAAGCAAGAATACCCAAGTTTTGGTTCTACCGATTTTCGTTTTCCTGCTCATGCCATTATTAGTGAAGAAGGTGGACACATCACCAACTTTACCTATCAAGAATATCGTCTATACCAAGGAAAAAAATCCTTAAAAACTTTACCGGCAACATATACAGAGGCTGACACAGAAGCAGATACGCTGGAGATCGATGTAGTCGATGACATCCTTAAATGTCGATTAACGTTATCTTATACTATTTATCAGGATAGGAACGTCATTACGCGACATGCTACTTTTAAAAATGAAGGGGAACTTAGTTACTCTCTTGAGCAAGCAATGAGTATGAGCGTCGACCTTCCTGACGATCAGTTCGACATGTTGCACTTACAAGGGGCTTGGGCAAGAGAAGCACATGTTGAAACAAAAAGATTATCCAAAGGCATTCAGTCGATCTACAGTAATCGCGGAGCAAGCAGCCATGTCTTTAACCCGTTTATCGCCTTAAAAAGATTTAATGCCGATGAACATAA
Organism: Gracilibacillus caseinilyticus; assembly: GCF_022919115.1. Lineage (NCBI taxonomy): Bacteria > Bacillati > Bacillota > Bacilli > Caryophanales > Bacillaceae > Gracilibacillus > Gracilibacillus caseinilyticus. Next base: position 4,377,048 of record NZ_CP095072.1, read on the forward strand.
CGGAGAAGTTTACGGCTTCAGCCTCGTATACAGCGGGAATTTTCTTGCTCAGGTAGAGGTTGACACGTATCAGGTTAGTCGTGTCACAATGGGAATTAACCCACAACGATTCAGTTGGAAATTACAACCTGGTGAGAGCTTCCAAACACCAGAATGTGTAATGGTTTACACCGATAATGGGTTGAACGGAATGAGTCAAACCTTTCACAATCTCTATCGTGAACGCCTGGTCCGCGGATATTGGCGCGACAAAGTACGGCCGATCCTTATTAACAATTGGGAAGCCACCTATTTTGATTTTGACGAAGATAAAATATTGGAGATTGCAAGTACTGCAAAAGATTTAGGAATGGAATTATTTGTTTTAGACGACGGCTGGTTCGGTAAAAGAGATGATGACTCCAGTTCACTTGGAGACTGGTTTGAATATGAAGCAAAACTGCCAAACGGAATGGCTGGTATAGCAGAAAAGGTAGAAGGATTAGACATGCGTTTCGGACTTTGGTTTGAACCTGAAATGGTATGTAAGGATACGAAATTATATGAAGAGCATCCAGATTGGATCATTGCCACTCCGAACCGACGTGCTTCACATGGCAGGAATCAATTTGTACTAGATTTTTCCCGCTCTGAAGTGGTCGATTATATATATGACCTGATGGACCGGATTATCGCCAAATCAAAAATCTCTTATATCAAGTGGGATATGAACCGCCATATTACAGAGGCTTATTCACAGGCACTGCCAGCTGATCAACAAGGAGAAGTATTCCACCGCTATATATTAGGAGTCTACGATCTATATGAGCGACTTATAAAAAAATACCCTGAAATATTGTTCGAATCGTGTGCTGGTGGCGGTGCACGCTTTGACCCAGGTATGCTATATTATGCACCACAAACATGGGCAAGTGATGATACCGATGCAGTCGAACGGTTAAAAATTCAATACGGATCTTCGATGGTTTATCCGTTAAGCGCTATTGGCAGCCATGTCTCAGCAGTTCCTAATCATCAGGTTGGGCGACTCACCCCTATTGATACTCGTGCAGCAGTCGCTTATTTCGGTACGTTTGGCTATGAATTAGATATTACTCAGCTTACAGATACCGATAAAGCGAAAGTAAGAGAACAAGTGGCTTTCTTTAAACAGCATCGCCAATTAATAAGGGATGGAGAATTCCATCGTCTGCTCAGTCCTTTCGAAGGAAATGAAACGTCCTGGATGGTAGTCAGTCCTGATAAAAAGGAAGCAATTGTTGGTTATTATAAAACATTAGCAAAACCAAATGAGGCTTATCAGCGGATTAAATTAGCAGGACTCGATCCAAATAGATTGTATCAAGTAAACGATTCAACAACGCATTATGGCGACGAGTTAATGAATGTCGGCATCATCCTTGCCGGAAATTACACCGATCGTGCCGGTGACTTCTGGAGCCGTGAACATCCAGGAGATTACCAGGCGAATCTATTTGTCTTGAAAACTATACAATAGTTTTCAAGACAGAGGTAAATATACAACTACCCTATAATACGGATTATGTTAACTAGCGTTGAATCCATATTGAAATCTAGTTAGAGGTATAATGTCGCTCCGGCCAACCACTTCGCGTCCTGCGGGGCAAGGCTGAAGCTAACTTTGTGAAAAAGACCGCTTCACAAAGTGGATCTTCAGCACCTGCACGTCCCGCGGGAGTCTACGTGGTTGGCCTGCGCTAGGATTTGTACTCTACAACTTTAGGAATTGCTAGCATATTGATTGCATCCATAAATAACAGCATTTGAATAATATGATGCCTAGAACCACTGCTTTTAGCTGTCCTATAAGTTGTAGCACTTCCCTTAAGCGTAGGAAATATGCGGAGACTCCCGTGGAACCAGCACGAGCTGAAGCCGTGCCCACAGGACGCGGAGCATATTTCCGGAGCTTTGTTATGCACATACAAACTTTCAAAATTACCATGCTGCATTCAGTACCATTTTACATAATCCGTATTATAGGAACCAAGACTTCACTTTGAGCATAAATTCTTATCACTTCGACTTTATGACTGTCATTATATGCTTGTCTAGCGTACACATAGAAAGGTTCCGGTTATCGGCGGACGATAATCGGAACCTTTTTTAATAAGTTATTTCGTTACCTCGTTTTGAATAACGTTTTTTAGCTCGGTGACATTTTCTTTTGCGCTTTCTAATGGATCACCGTCGAATTGTTCCTGTTCGATGACATACCAGTTAACTCCTGCTTCTTCACCTTTTTTCCACAATGAAGCAATGTCTAATGTACCTTTGCCAATCTCTATGCTTCGCTTCTCTCCATTCTCCACTGTCATATCTTTAATATGCAGCGACACTACCTGATCATAATAAGCATCAATGGTTTGAATTGGTTCATAGCCGGCATGAGTAATCCAGTAACAATCCAGTTCCATTTTAACATACTCTTTATCTGTCTCTTCGAATAAAATATCAAAACCTCTTTTACCATTACCTAGATCAAAAAACTCCATATCATGATTATGATAGGCAAAGGTAAATCCGGCTTCTTTACATTTGCGACCGATTTCATTTAATTCTTGTGCAGCTCGGTAATAAGCAGATTCATCCGCTCTTAATTCATCTGGTAAGATCGGACAAATAATTAAATCATTGCCGATGGTACGATTATAGGCTAAGGATGCTTCTAATTGTTCTCCTGTTAAACTATCAAAGGGCATGTGACTGCCGGCAGCAGCCAGGCCAGATTCGTCCATTACCTGTTTTAATTCATTTGCTGGTGTGTCAAAAAATCCAGCAAATTGAACAGCTTCGTAGCCCATGTCTCCAAGTTTTTTCAACGTTCCGAGAAAATCTTTGGAAGTATGATCTCGTACAGAATATAATTGAATTGCTATTTTCCCCATTTTTATCGCTCCTTTTCCAAAAAATTATAGATTAATTGCTTTACCAGTTTCCGCTGATTGATACAATCCGTCGATTATCTTCTGAATATTTGTTCCTTGTTTGGCAAATTGATCCGTTACATTGCCATCGATACAGTCCTTAACAAAGGCATGAATCTCCTGATGGTGGGCATGTGCTTCTGGTAAATAAGCTGGCGTAATATCGATTAGTGTATCATGTTTTTCCTGGTACATTTTTAACGGAAAAATATCGGCACCACCTTTATTTCCCATCAAGGAAACCTGCATCGTATCTCGCTTCTCCACATTCGCCGCAAAAGCCGATTCTAACACTAATGATGCGCCGTTTTTGAACGTAATCATGCCCACTGCCATATCCTCGACCGTATAGTTTTGGTAATCCCAATTACCTAACAGGCCAACACCTTTTTTTGTACCAATTTGCTGATGGGTTTGACCGAGTACAACGGCCGGTTCCGGGTATCCCATTAAATATAGAGCGGTATCTAGCATATGTACACCGATATCGATTAACGGGCCACCGCCTTGTAACTCTTTATTGGTAAACACACCCCATCCCGGAATGCCACGTCGTCTGATTGCCTGCACACGACCAGAATATATTTCGCCAAGCTCACCGGCATCGATAAAACGTCTAGCCGCTTGTGTTTCTGCCTGGAAACGGTAATGGAAACCATACATTAATAGTTTGCCAGATTGACTAGCTGCCTCTTCCATTTGTTTTGCTTCGGTTTGACTCATTGCAGGTGGTTTTTCGCACAATACGTGACAGCCGGCTTGCAATGCAGCAATAGCGGCATCCTTATGAAATTTATTTGGTACACACACACTTACTGCGTCTAAATTCGCTTCAGCAAGCATTTCTTCATAATGTTCATATGCATGTTCAATCCGATGTGTGTCTGCAACTGCTTTTGCTTTCTCGTACACAACATCTGCTACTGCAACGATTTCGACTTGATCAGCTATTTGACTGTAGGCTGGAATATGAACATCTGTTGCAATGCCACCTGCCCCGATTAAACCAACACGTAATTTTCCCATCGTCTAATTCCTCCTTTTATACCCACCACATATCGGTCGGACTTTCCTTTATATTCACCGCTTGCAAATTGTCTACTGCTCGTTTGAAGCCTTCATCTACCGACATAATCGGATCTTCGTGTTCGATACTGATGACGTAATCATAGCCAAACGTGCGAAGCGCACTTATCATATTCGACCATTCTTCGAGCCTGTGTCCGCAACCAACCGAACGGAAATTCCAAGCTCTCGTTTGAATATTGCCATAGGGCTGCATATCTGTCAGACCATACATGTTGACATTATCCTGATCGATGTACGTATCTTTCGCATGAAAATGATGAATCGCATTTTCTTTTGCCAAAATTTTAATTGCTGCCACCGGATCAATTCCTTGCCACCATAAATGACTCGGGTCAAGATTTGCCCCTATTGTCGGACTCGTTTGTTCACGCAGCTTTAACATCGTATACGGTGTATGAACGAGGAAACCTGCATGAAGCTCAATACCAATTTTCACACCGTGTTTTTCTGCTAAAGCACCAATTTCTTTCCAATAAGGGACTAATTTTTCTTCCCACTGCCATGTCAGAACATCCGCATATTCAGTCGGCCAAGGAGCAACCGGCCAATTTGGCGCTTTTGCCTGTTCATGATCTCCTGGAGTTCCAGAAAAACAATTAACCACTGGTACACCTGTTAGACCAGCTAACTCAATCGTTTTTCTCAGCACCTCATCACTTTCTGTTGCAAATGACTTATCAGGAGTAAGCGGATTACCATGACAGCTGAACGCACTAATCGTAAGACCTCGTTCTTCAACCGCTTGCAAATATTGTGCTCGTTTATCTGGATCCGCTAACAACTCATCTAACTTACAATGTGCATCACCAGGATAGCCTCCAGTGCCGATCTCGACCGCATCCAAGCCGCTTGCTTTAACATGGTCGAGCATTTCTTCAAAATTCTTCTCTGCAAATAATACAGTAAACACACCTAGTTTCATTGTTAAACTCCTTTCATTCGTTACAGTTGGACCATTTGTTTTGACTGATTGGATTGTAAGGCGCCAAGAATAATTTTTAGCGATCTCAAACCTTCTTCTCCATCAATTAATGGTTTTTTATCATGTGAAATACTATCGATGAAATGATCGACTACACCGGAAGAGGCTTGCCCACCACTATCATTCGTCTGAATCTGTCCTAATTGATAATTCACCTTCGTTCCATCTGTGAAGGAAGCAATTAAACTGTAATCAGGGTCATCTTCTAAGCGGAGCATACCTTTTTCACCATAAATAACAGTAGCATTGTCTTCTCCTGCTTTATAAGCCCAACTAGCAGTGAGCGTACCAATGATCCCGTTCTCACTTCGCAAAATGGTTACCGCTTGATCATCGACATCACTATTCTCTTTCGCTGAGGCTTCGACCATTGCTGCTACCTCCGTAAATTCTGTGCCCAGAATATAGCGAATCACGTCAGATTTATGGACGCCAAGATCACCTAATGCTCCAATAAATGCTTCTTCTTTTCGGAAAAACCAACTGTCCTTGCCATCAATACTCCAGCCTTCAGGGCCACCATGTCCGAATGCAGTTCTAAAACTGTACACTTTACCTAATTCACCATTGGCGATCAGTTCTCTTGCCTTCTGATGACTGGGTACAAAACGTTGGTTATGAGCAATCATCAGTTTTTTGCCTGCTGCCTTACTGGCTTCAATCATTTGCTTCGCTTCTTCTTCCGATGTTGCCATTGGTTTTTCACATAACACATGCTTGCCATTTTCAGCAGCAAATATTGAAACCGGTGCATGTAAATAATTTGGCAGACAAACGCTGACTACATCTGCACCAGATTCCGTTATTGCTTGTTTATAAGCTGTATAAGCTGTCGCTTGGTATTCTGCGGCAGCTGATTGCGCACGATCTTCTTTAATATCGCATACTGCCACAATTTCTACTTGCTGATTTGCATGATATTCTGGTAAATGACGGTGAATCGCAATACTCCCACAGCCAATTACCGCAACTTTTAATTTTCCCATTCTTTTACTCCCCTTCTCCTTTTGATTTAATCTCTTCGATTGCTTTAGCATTCCCGTAAGTTGAGATGGTACGCTCTACTGGTTGTGCCCATCGAACCGCATTTTGTATGACCAGTTGAACGTCCTTGTGATAATAGGTTGGATATGATTCGTGACCTGGGCGGAAATAGAAGATTTTGCCGTGTCCACGTTTATACGTACATCCTGAACGGAAAACCTCTCCACCTTCAAACCAGCTGACAAGCACCAGTTCATCTGGGGCAGGTATGTCAAAATGCTCGCCATACATTTCTTCTTTTTCGATTTCTATATATTCTCCTATCCCTTCGACGATTGGATGAGTTGGATCTACTACCCACATTCTTTCTTTTTCATCCGCTTCCCGCCACTTCAAGTCACAGCTTGTGCCCATCAGCTTTTGAAATATTTTAGAAAAATGGCCAGAGTGCAGCACAATCAAGCCCATTCCTTCCAATACTCGCTGATGGACTTTTTCCACAATATGATCTTCAACCTCATGATGAGCCATGTGTCCCCACCATATCATCACGTCCGTGTTCGCTAGACGTTCCTCTGTTATACCATGATCGGGTTCGTCTAACGTTGCAGTCTCAACCGCTATGTCATCGGTTTCAAGAAATGATTGAAGCGCGTGGTGAATGCCCTGCGGATAGATATTTGCTACTTTTTCGTTATGCTGTTCATGCCGATATTCATTCCATATAAGTACTCGCATCACTATACTCCTTTACTTATCCTATTTGCGCAGAAAATGATAGAAATATAACAACAGGTAACAACGGGATAGTTTTTTGTCACTATTTGTTACCCCTTACATCAGCGCAATGATTTGCTTATTATAGTAAACGATAATAGACTTATTGAACATAAATGATATAATCATAACATGAACTATATTGCTATAATTAAAAACACTTAAAAAGGAGTACCTCGAATGAAGATAGGTTTTTGTGGATATTCATATCATGACCAACGCTTTTATACGTCCCATCATTCTCGCTACAATTCCTACCTTTTCCGGCTGCAGACAGAGGGACAGGCGCAAGTGCTTGTCCATCAACAAACAGAAACAGTTGAAAAAGGAGATTTATTAATCATTAAACCGGGTGAAGAATATCAGCTTCATGTCGCTGCTGGTCAGCAAAGTGGGGACTTTAATTTATACTGTGAAGGTGAGTGGATTGACGCTCGTTTTAAGCATGCTCCTACGTTAACTAATATTGTAGTAGATGATGCAGTGCTTGACCTTTGGCATCACCTGATTATTGAGGAAAGAAGGCCGGAAAAAGAAAGAAACAGCGAACTTACCAATTATTTGGTCAGTGCACTGTGTGTCGCCTTAGAAAGGGCTATAGATAAACGGTCTGATCCGTTATACCGGCCCTATGTTGTAACTAGAATGATGCGTTTTATTGAAGAAAACGCAACCAAACAGGGGCTAAAGGTCGAAGATATTGCAGATCATTGTAATCTCAGTGTTTCGAGAAGCGTACACCTATTTAAAGAACATATCGGGAAAACAATGATTGAATACGCACAATCAATTCGAGTGTCAGCCGCTATTAATCAAATGAAATATACGACAATGACCCTCGAAAATATTGCACAAAATTGTGGCTTTGGCTCCTATTCTTATTTTCATCGAGTTTTTAAAAAACATTATCAAATGTCACCCCGTGCATATCGCGATAAGATGTAACAATTAACCTGTCATATCAGAAAGCATTTGCAACAGCTCTACTCGATTTTTGATATTTAATTTCTTATAAATAATCGACAAATAGTTTTTGACTGTTCCTTCACTAATACCAAGCTGATCCGCAATCATGCGGTTCGTCCAACCTTTTTTCATTAATTGGATGATCTCTAATTCACGATTGTTCAGATCATTATTATGACTGAAACGCTCTTTGATATAATGTAATGAGCTCTCTCTTTCAATTCTTAACAGAGATTCTAATCGTTGTGAGAAATATTGCACCAGCTTCTGAGGAGCTACAAATTTACCGTCGATTATGAAACGTAACGTATCTTTGAATTCATCGAGACCGGAACTTTTTAATATATAGCCATCTGCTGAAACGGATAAAACCGTTTCAATCGATTCTTCGTCATCATAAGCCGATAACAACACTACTTTAATATTGGGATACAATTCTTTTAACTTCTTCGCACATTGCAAGCCATTCAACACGGGCATGTGAATATCTAATAAGACTAAGAAGGGACGAATTTCTTTTTCATCAATAAAATCAAGCACTTCCTGCCCGTTCTTTAACGTCCCGATTACCTGAAATTCATCCATATCCTCTACAAAATTTGTAATCATATCGCGAAAAAGTGTCTGAGATTCCGCAACAACTACCGTATGTTTTGTCATTTACTCATTCCTCCTATACGTCTGGTAAGCATAATTTCTCACAAAAATATTACCTTTATTCCTATCACTTACTTTATTATAACGTATATTTAATTCGTTTTAAAGAACAAAATAGTGTTATTTTACTATTTTTTATTACTTTTTTATTATTGCCACCTTTCCTTCGAGGTAAACCCTTTTTACTATATACTTTTTGATTGCCTTTCGATCTGACGAATGATCTGTATCGCGTTTAGCCACTTTGTCATAGCACATGATTTCTTATAGAACATATTATTGTCCAGTTTAACAATTGGTTTCTGTAGCAGTTCCGCTTCATGTCTCATCGATAATGGCTGATTCCATTCGATATAAAGATCAGATAATTGTACATACGGATATAGATTTGCTTTTTGACCGATAAAGATAAATTGCTCCAGGATCTGATATGTTGCTAAGTGCTGGCGAAGTAATGACTCAAATTGGTTATCCCCATATATATACCATATGAGCTGTTTTTGTATTTTAAACATTCTATAGCAAAAATAACTGAATTGTTTCACTTGCCAGCAGCTTTCGAAATTATTTGGAATCAGCAGTTTTATACCCTTGCTCTGTACTGACAGCTTCTCAAGATTGGCAACAGCCGACAATGATTCAGGATAATATGAATCGTTGTAATAACTGCAATTGTGCAATTCTTTCTCCTTCCGATCGTGATAACAAGACAAGGAAGGAGTATAAAGACGATCTTGTATGCGCAGAACAGGAAGAGAGCCCTGCCTATATTCAAGCTTCCGAACAGGTTCATAGTATATTTTTTTCTGTGCGGTCACAAGTTGGTCGATATAAAAAGCTGTAAGTCCACCTGACAGACTGATAGCTTCATCAAATGTTTCCTGTATCGGTGCGAGTTTATCTTTCACGTACTGCCAATACAAAAGGGCTAAAGATGGGAAATTATATTGTGCCTTTCGGATATGTGCAGGAATGGATATGGCTCTCGACAAGAAATGCCAATCTTTTTCTTCAGCAGTCCATTCGGCAGATTCGGTCAACACATAGTGCAGAGGAGTCAACAGATGTCCGATCTTTCGTAATGCTAATTGCAACTCTGGATGGTTCGCCAAAAGCTTAAAATATATCTTCGCTCCTGAAACAGTATGGCGACGAATCAGATATAATTGGTGCTCGATGGATAGCCCAGGGTCTAATGGATCAATGATAATTAATATCCTTGTCATTTTATCTTCCCCTTCTGCCATTTATTTTTTCTCTTTTTGACCGCTTTGCCATTTGATAAATTCAAAAACAATCCGATATTCCTCAAAATCTGAAGAAGTAATGCCTAATTCTTCAAATTTACAGATAAAGCGCTGCCACTTAAGATCGTCTTTCATACGTGTCTTTTCCTCATCTAATAAAGTAATCATGTCAACATCAAGTACCTCTGCTAATTTCTCAATAATATGTATGGATGGGTTATCATTAAGGTTGCGTTCAATATTACTTAAATATGATTTGGATATATCGGCTCTTTCCGCCAATTCGGATAATGTTAAGTTTTTCTTCTTTCTAATACGATTTATATTCGTCCCTATCATCTATACAACCTCAACTCCTCTTAGATTCCTTGATCACGAAGCTCCAAGTAGGTTTCCTCCGTTTGTCTGGCAACTGTTTGAATGTCGAGACCTTTCTTTTTTAGGATCGTTATATCTGTTGGTTTGCGATATTGCTTTTCATAAATGGCATGGATGGACTCCAGCCATCGAGCTTTATCATGCAACGGGATAAATTCGATTAACTCATTGCCTAAATCTATTTCTTCGGAAATACGATCACTGGCGAGGATTGGTATTCCAGCATATTGAGTTTTTACAAGCGAAGTCGGAAATCCATCATGGAGGGAGGGATAAACTACGACGTCGAATGCATGGATCCACTTATCGGCATTTCCCTTCCAGTCGATTACTTCGACAAAATCCTGTAAACGATATTGTTTAATTCTTTCTGTTATCGCTCCCTTTAATGAACCATCCCCTATTAAAATCAGCTTCGTCTGAGGAATTCGTCGCCTAAATCCTACAAAAAGATCGAGTAGAAAGGCATGATTTTTTTGTTGGCTTAATGCGCCTGCATGACCAATGACAAAATCATGCTGTTTGACTTTTAATGCTTCACGCACTTGTTTTCTTACTGAAGCAGAAATAGAGATTTGATCTAAGTCAAGTGCATTGTGAATAATACTGGTTTGTTTGGCCTTATGCTTAAATAACCACTTCGCCGCCTCAATCGAACAGGCAAAATAATCAGTTGCAAAGACCGTTACCAATGTTCCACTTAAGGAATAAAGCCATTTTTGCTGACTATTCTCTTCCGCTCCTGTATTATGACTGTGCGCTATCCGAACCGGTATTCCTACTCGTTTAGCTTCTATTAAAGGAAACGTATTTAATTGGTCCAAGTGACAGTGCATCACAATATAAAAACGGTGACCTTTAAAAAATTGACGTAAGCTCTTCTGGTATTCTTTCCAGCCCACTTCATTTAGCGACGATATCCGGTAGAGATGCCCTCCCAATCTCCGAACTTCTTCGTCAAACTCACCTTCCATCATAGTTAAAAAATCAAATTGTACTTTATTTCGGTCAATGTTACGATACACATTCAAAATCATTGTTGCTGTTTCACCGCGATCAAGCTGATCAACTACGTGAAGAATTCGCAAAGCATTCTCCATCATCTCTTCTTTCTCCCCATTTCCAATATAATTTCGTTCATTTTAAAGAACATTCATTTAAAAATTATGGTGCTGACTTAAGATCAACATCCTTCGCAGCACTCGATATTAATTGTACGCTTTCAATATTCAATACTGCAGCAAGATCGTTTTTTGCTAAACGTGCTAGTGTATTAGCGATTAACCGTGACTGATAGCTTTTGTTATCTGTTACCGATATCCGGACGACTTGTGCGTCGGCCACTATTTGAATGGATACCTTGTCTTCTAGCTCATGAATCGAATAAGGTAGCTGCAGTTCCTTGACTAATTTGTTCAGCATAGGTTGATCCGACATCATGACAGCAAGATCACTAATTGCCTCTGAATCGTCTGATTTCACCAATATTCTTGCTGAAGATTGGTGTAACGGTGAGGCTGATTCTTCATGCCAAGCAAGACCAAGCCACAGCAAAATTAATAACGAAAAGGCTAGAACCGAATATTGAAAACGTCTTTTATTATGTCGTACTCTTTTTTTCCTACTCATCTTATGTATCCTCACCAAATTCATTATAACGAACAATATATGCAAACAAAAACCGCTCAATAACAACCAAAAGGAACTTTATAAAGAACGTATTTTTATACTCTCATGATTTTATTAGATTGTCAACACCTATTTCTTATGATTAAAGTGCAGAATAACCCCTTCGTTATTCTTCTATAATCACCATTCTTCGACGATATAACCAGCCACCGTTTTGAAAGTGACGATTTTTTCTATTCTAAAAGGATGTTCAAAAATTCCGGGAAAAATCGCTGTGAACTTCTGCGTTGGCTTGCTTCTCCGTCCCTCATGTATGGATAAGCATACATTCCGGTACTCGAAGCTAAGCCGCTTGAATTTCTTTGCGCTTTTTGTCCTCCTTTTTTAACACGCACTCTAAAATTAAAAAGAAGCCCCACCTTGGTGAAGCCTCTCCTTAAATTGCTTATTTATTTCTCTGTAATTTTCTTCGATAGAGATAGATCATTACGAAACCTCCAGCTATTAATACGAAACCAATTAGCAAGAAATTGAACAGATTTGTAGCTGTTTCTGGTAATGATGATGATTCATATTGGTCATCCACTCCTTGATTACGATTGTCTGCAACCGTTTCTTCCTGAGTGTTGTCTGTATCAGCGTTAACAGTTTCATCGGTTATCTCGAATACACCATAGGTACTAAAATGCTCTACAGAACTTGTAAACTGATGATTGTCTGTATCATATTGACCTTTCAAATACGCTTCTTTCTTGCCAGCGTCATCAAGATAAACTAATCGCAAGGATTCTTCTGAAGAGACCTGTGCAGAGTCTACCTCAAAGGAAACGATCACAGGAGTACTTCCAAAGCTCTCGATTTCTTCTCCATCTACTACTAGTCTAAATGAAATCAAATTGGATAATGCATCTTCATGCTGCTCTTTCAAGGTTAAATCTACATCTTGAAAGAAAAACTCAACTTCACTTCCTGATGACATAAGTTGCTTTGGCAGCAATACACTTTCCTGTCCATTCGTAAGTTGAAGGTACGTATCTTTCTCCATACTTTCTATGAAGCTCGATTTGATATTAAAATAATCATTTGCTGTCTGAAAATCATAGATATAATCTTGTTTTTCCGTTTGTCTGACATCATCAATGATATAATTTTCCTCTTCCAGCACTTCTAATTGATTAATCGCTTCTTCGAGCATACTAACTGCCTGATCAATCTCTTGCTGTGTTTTTGCTTCTGTTAGTAATGCCTTCGCATTGGCGATAGCTTCTGTTAATATATCGAAGGAGGTATCACTATATACTTTCTCCACGTTCGTGTACCCTTTTGCAGAATACAACAATTCTTGTAAAACAGAAACATCTATTTGTGAAGAAATCGTTTCTTCCAGACTATTCATCGCTTCTTGCAAGTTCGAGATAGCCTCGTCAATTTCCACTTGATGAATGGCAGTTTCCAATACGGTTTCTGCTTGTTCAATTGTATCAGATAGTAACGTAAAGCTTTCTTCGGTATATAATTGATCCACGTTATCGATTGATTTTGCTTCTGTTATAATAGCTTGCAGTTCCTTCGTCTCTAACACCTGCACTGGTTCTTTCAAGTTCTTCATCGCTTCTGTTAACGCGGTCACAGCATTCTCAACTTCTTCCTGTTTGACAGCAGAATCTAACAATTTTTCAGCATTCTCAATTGCCTGCTTCAAAACTATGAAACTCTCATCGCTGTATGATTGATCATCGTTTGTAATTTGCTTTGCTTTAGATAAAACATCTTCTAGTTCAGCTGTATCCAGTAATGGGCTAACATAATAAATTTCTAAGCCATTTACACGCTCTGCTATTCCCAGATTCAACTGCCCATCCCTTACATGTGCATATGTTTCAAACTCTGCAAATTCTCCCTGTCCTGACGAGATCGCATCCTTGATTTTTGTTCCTTCTATTTTAAAGGTGGACCGGTTCGATGCTATATTGTCTCCACTAATGATTTTCAATCGATATATCCCGTTTCGGACATCTACTTTAAACTGATAGTCTTCTCCTGTAACAAAGTCCCTGCGAACATCATCTGGTTCACCACGGTCTCTTACATCTACCTCTTGATCTAAACCATAGCCCAGCGCTTCCGTATATACTAACGAATTCGCTATTTGGATTTGCCCATACTGTACAGGGCTTGAGTCAGAGCCAAAATCAAATTTACGTTGATAATCGGCTGCACTGACAACCTCTATGCCATTCACACGTGCCCATTCACCTTCAAAATACACATTTAACTGACCATCAGTTACTTCAACCGTTTCCTCATATGTGACGAACTCTCCTGCTGCAGATCTCTCACCACCAAGTATCTCTCCCTTTTCTAATGTAAAACTGGTAGTATTCAAATCCTGTTCTGCACCAGTTATAATTCGTACATCATACGTTCCATCTTCTAAGTCCAGCATAAATTCTTTTTGATTGACAAGAATGAAATCGCGTAACAGATCATTTTCCTTTTCTTGATCACGAAAACCATCTGTGCCTTCTTTAAAACCATATCCCTTCTCTTCACTGTAAAGTAATTGATCGGAAACACGTTTGTATCCATTTGCCAGTGGTGAATCTTCTGAACCAAAATCAAAATAGTATCCTTCTCCCAGTTCGACTAATTCTTCGAGTTGATCAATGGTTTCCTGAAGTTTCTGGACGGCAACATTCAGATCTGATTCAGTCACGAGTTTTTCAAGGTCTTGCTCTGCCTGATCAATCGCTTGCTGCAGAACCTGATAGGAGGTTTCCGTATAAGTATGATACTCATTAGAAACAGATTTTGCTTCTTTAATTAAAGAGATTAAGACAGATGTATCAATATCTGGTGCTTCTTCCTCGATATATTCTAATTGTGCTTTGTTAGGAACCTTGACTTTATCCCAGTCAATATCAGATGCCATATAAAAACTTGGGTAAGCCGGCTGATTATATCCAACATTTTGCCAAGCAATACCTGTCCGATATTGGATATCATGCATCAATGTGTACATTTTACGGTTCGTTTCTTCCCTGTTAATAAAAATTCGCAATGCATTACTATCCGTTGTCCGCAATACTAGTTCTTCTCGCCAGTCACCAACAATATCAGCAACAAGGGATGGATTTCCTTTCGTACCATTATTCGTCCGCGAATTTTCAGCGGTTAGTTGTGTACCTTTCTCCACATCTTCTATTGTCACTGCTTCATCGCCTGAACCTTGAATGATTTGCGTTGCCATGTCTGCTGACCATTTAATATTCATATTCGTACCCGCACCGCTTGCACCTATTACTTCCCCATCCGCAGAGCGTAAATCGGTAGCCCAAGTCTCCAAGCCTCGTTTTCCACGAACAATATCCCCTATCATGCCTCTTCCTGTATCACGGCCTGTATATTCACCATAAATGACAACCCCATTCGCTGCATCTCTTAAAGCAAATCCATATGGGGCAGAACTGCTTCCTTCAAAAACAGAATAGATTTCTAAACCTTTACGATCAGGGTTAATATCTGCAACATGCAAAGCATCGCCATGCCCAAGTCTTGCTTCTTCACCAGGATTACTGCTTCCTTCCGGTAATGTATCAAATGAACTGTATAATATGGAACCATCATGATCAATCGTGGCACCACCATAGACAATTTCTTGTTTACCATCGTCATCGACATCTGCCGTACTCAATTGGTGGTTACCTTGTGTTGTTAAAGAGGTATATTCTTCATTTCTGCCAGACATACCATGAGGACTATCGTTAAATGGATTAGTCATCGTCGGAAACCCGCTGTCAGCCGTCCATTTTTCTTCGATTGATGTACCATTAAAATCATAGGCTACTAATGCAGCTCTCGTATAATAACCACGAGCAAAAATGGCAGAAGGTGTTTTGCCATCCAGATAAGCAACACCCGCAAGAAAGCGATCCACTCGATTTCCTGGTTCAATCCGTGAATAAGCATAATCTCCCCACATTAAACCATCATCATGACGGCTGGGGTTGTAATCTACCGTATCTAATTCCTTCCCTGTTTCACCATTAAATACCGTCAAATATTCAGGTCCTGTTAAGATAAAACCTTTAAAACTGCGAAGATCATTGCGCTCACTTCTTGACGGTGCATATTCGTCAAAAAAATAATCAGCTAATTCCCGTGCATCCTGATCTGATAATGGATACTGATAGGATTTTTCGTCTTCTATTCCGAATGCTACTTCCAATGTTTTGGGCCAATTCCCTGCGACAACTTCTTCATGTTTATGCCAGCCTTTAAACATGTTGAGTACATATTCATAGTAATCCTCTGCACTCATACGATAATCATCTTGATGACTGTAGCCCGCTTCGACATCTGCTTCTGGCATCGTAATATATTCCTCACTGGCTGGTTCGTTGTTTTCATAATGAATTATTTTTGTACCGGGTGCCGTTTTAAACATGAGTTCAGATTTACCATTTCCATCAAAATCATAGACGAGAAACTGTGTGTAGTGAGCCCCAGAACGGATATTGACCCCTAAGTCGATACGATACAATAATTCGCCTTGAAATGTGTAGGTGTCGATATATGTGTTTCCTGTATATCCCTTTTGTGAAACATCCTTTGCATTAGATGGCTGCCATTTGACAACATATTCGTACTGCCCGTCCCCGTTCACATCACCCACACTAATATCGTTCGCATGATATGTATAAGATTCTCCTGCGGGTGTAGTTCCAGCTTCCGGCTGTTGAAGAGGTAGATCATAATGCCCCTGCTCCCAAGCCATTACTTCTTTACTCTTCTCTGCTAATTCCTTGCCATCCTGTACCGGAACGACATAATAACGATCTTCTTTATTGCCTTCTTTGTCCGTGTAATTTGTACTTTTGGTTACTTCTGCGATTTTTTGATCATTTCGGTAAACGTGAAAATCTGTCCCGCGCAAACCATAGTCAGAATAGGCACTCACTTCCTCTGACAAAAGCCGCCAGCTTAAGAAAACCCCTTCGTCTGCAGGTATTGCGACTAAGCCCCTGTCCAATTTTTCCAATTGAATATTTCTTTCTGCGGCACTGACTTTGCCTGTATCATGTTGTTGGAATATAAAGAAAGTTGATGGATGAAGTAAACTAAGAAGCATAATAAATATGAGAAAAATAGCTAGTTTTTTCGGCATATAATCCCTCCCTATTTAGATAAAACGACCATTAGAAACAGTGCTCCTCCTTCCTAAGCAGAAATTTATAATAGATATAGTGTTAAATACACCACTCAAAAAAACGCTTTCATTTCAGGGTGTGCAGCTCTTATACAGAACTATCTATGGTGGGTGATCTTTCATTTACAGGAGTTAACAAAATTAGTGTGGATTTAACAGTAATCGTAAAACGGATATGCTAAAAAGTCAATGCTATTACGGAAAAATGAACATTTTAGTCAGTTTTATTCAAACCCTAAAGAACTTTTTTTAGGTAATTGTAACGAGGAATCTTTTCATAACTTTTGAGATGGCCGTGCTTATTTCCGGAACTATGACAGGTGTTTTTTATCAAGAACTTCGCTATCAAATCATTTCCTTTTCGTTTCATATACCCTTTAAACTCTCGATGTAATCCATATAACTTATGGAAGCCTGTCACTTTCTTTAAAAATTAGTAAACTTGATCATTTTTATTATGCTACCTCATGTCTTTGTTGTAGATCTATACACAAGCGCAAGCCAACCACGGAACGCGGAGTGGTTGCCGGAGCGATACCTTAGCACATCAATTATTTCAAAATAAGCACAAAGCTATTTTACATAATCCATACTATAAGAACCCTTTTCCTACAAAAAAAGTCCTGTCCCTCAAGCATCGAGAAGGCAGGACTTTTCAAATATTTATGTGTTTACTTCCTAATCTTCCATCATCTTTTTTCGTTCATTTTCTTCATTTAAGAAATTCAAGAAAGTCTGTAATCCCATTTTCGGATGGGATTTGATCAATGAAATATAATCCTTCTTTTGATAGTCATTCACGATATTGCTCTTTTCAATCCGTGATACGATATGTTCCATCTCTAATTCTCTAATTTTTTTCTTGATATGCTTTGACTCTTTGTATAAAGCTAATCCTACTGCAGCCATTAGAGCATAGACAATGACAATAGCTAACATGCCATTGTCAAAGCCTCCGAAGAATAAAAAGAATATTAAATTCAAGATCGAGATCAACAACAATGGCATTGCAAACATCATATATCTGGCATTCTTTTTCATCAAAGGACTTATTTTATTAAATAGTTTCTCTAATTCTATCTTCATAAATGATGGTACATCATTTGTAAAAAACGAAAACATGCTGAAAACCTCCTTGATCTCAGTTTTACATAACATGAAATACCTATAAATAAAAGTCTTTCTATACTATATTATATGTGGTGGCGATTATGAACGTCAAATCTTTGATTTTCTGTCAATCATTGATTTATCATGAAACGAAGGAGGCGATAGAATGAGATTAGCATTTATTTCAGATATTCATGGAAATGCAGAGGCATTAAAAGCAGTACTTGAAGATATGGAAACAAAACAAGTCGATCGTATCGCGGTTCTAGGAGATATTGCCTACCGAGGACCTCAGCCTGCTGAATCGATTGAATTAATCCGATCATTAAACACAGATGTCATCAAAGGCAATGCAGATGAATGGGTAGTTCGAGGAATCCGAGAAGGTGAAGTTCCTTCAAAGGCAAGAGAAGCAATGAATCAGGAACAACAGTGGACATATGAGCAATTATCAGAAGAACAAATCGATTATTTATCCAATCTCCCTACAGAGTTAGTACTAGAAGAAGAAGGTATCCGACTGCATGCATTCCATGCAACACCTGATAGTTTATTTGATGCAGTAGCTCCCAACGCTTCCGATCAGGAACTTTTAGACAAGTTAACCGAACGACAAGATGCGGATATTTATTTGTATGGTCATATTCATACACCTTATCAGCGAAATGTGCAAGGTAAATCGATTATTAACTTAGGTAGTGTTGGCTTACCATTTGATCAAATTACGAAAGCTTCTTATTTGATTATTGATATTGTGAACGGACAAGTGCAAATCAGCAATGTTCGTGTTCCCTACGATATCGAGAAAGTTTGCCAGATATACCAGGAAGTTCATTATCCAAATAGTGAATTTATGCAAAACATTATTCGCTCTGCTAATAATTAAAACTGCCATTCCCAAGTATCCTTTTACTTGGGAATTTTTTGTGCGTTAGCGATGAAGAAGCTCGAGGAAGTGAAAAATTAGAATGTACAACGGATAAAGAAAGCATATAATGACCGTCACGAAAGCAAATCACAAAAATAATAATGCAGTATGGGTTCTTATAATATGGATTATGTAAAGAACTGTATATGTATATGGTAATTTTGACAGTTTTTTATGCTTGCATTTTCTCCCACTATGTTCTATAGTTAATTACATGACTAACGAACCGAAGAGGTGGTGAACCAAACATTGACAGACCGATTGAAGGAAGACCAACCTATTTTTCTACAAATAGCAGAAATGATTGAAACCAGTATTATAGATGGAGAGTTAACGGCTCACACTAAGATACCCTCAACCAATGAATTCTCCAAACATTATCAGATCAACCCTGCCACAGCAGCTAAAGGTATTAATCTGCTAGTCGATCAATTGATCATCTACAAGAAACGAGGTGTCGGTATGTTCGTTTCGGAAGAAGCTATACAAATCATTCTGGCTAAACGAAAGCAACGATTTTATGAGCAATTTGTTCATCCGATGCTGCAGGAAGCTAACCGGATAGAATTTAATTCATCACAATTAATAGCTTGGATTAAGGAGGAAATGGAAAATGATAATAAAAGCAACTAATTTGGCTAAATATTATCGGAGTGAGCGTGCACTCGGCCAATTAAATCTAACAATAGATGGGCCAAAAATAATTGGACTTCTAGGAAATAATGGTGCAGGCAAAACCACCCTGCTTCGCTTATTAGCTGGTCACTTTCAACAGACCAGCGGAGAACTTACCATCAATGATATTACTCCATTTAATCATCACACCTTAACAAAAGAAATATGCCTGATTATGGAAAATGATAATTTCCATGGCAGATTCAAAGTGCAGGATATACTAAAGATTTCGTCGATGTTTTATCCGAATTGGAATCATGAGTATGCCGAACGATTACGTCATTTATTCCGTTTGAAACCTAAACAAAAAGTAAAGACCTTGTCAAAAGGGATGTATTCGGCATTAGGCATCATTGTCGGATTAGCGAGTCATGCACCAATCACAATCTTCGATGAACCATATATTGGGTTAGATGCCTCTTCTCGTTCTGCTTTTTATGACTTATTGCTGGAATCCTATCAAGAGAATCCCAGACTTATCATTCTTTCTACTCATCTAATTGACGAGGTTAGTAGATTGTTTGAAGAAGCAGTTATCCTAAAAGAAGGCGAATTATTATTACATGAAACCGTAGAAAGTCTAGAAAAAAATCACACATTAGTAAGCGGTCCTTCCGAAACGGTCGATCAAATAACAAAAGGACGAAATATCATACATTCCACCACATTATTAGGCAAGAAATCAGTCGTCCTTTATCAGGATCATGTAGAGGCCAGCACAGAGGTGTCGTTTCAAAAAGTCTCATTGCAGGAGTTATTCGTTTACTTAACTAATGAAGGAGTGACAATAGATGCTTAAGAAGCTAAATCTGAATTTCTACTATTTTTGGAAAACATCCTGGACGACTATTTCTATCTTTTGGTGTATCTATTTCAGCTTTATTTGCCTTACGCTTATTTTGGCAATATCATTTAATAATAGCAGCATTTCGATGTCTGGAATAAATGTTGTGCCTGCAGTTATTTTTTGTCTGATTTTTGGACTGAATTTCTTTAAAGATTCTTTTCCACACCTTATTAAACTTGGATTAGACCGATATAGTTTTCTGCTATCAATATTTATATATATGATCGCTTTCGCGGTGGTGATGACTGTAATTAGTCAGGTATCTTCCTGGATAATAAAGGCGCTAACTACAGTATTCCAACTGGATAACTTCAGCTATATCAGCATGGTGGATTTAATGCAGAACGGTTTCAACCAATGGGAAATCTTCTTATATGAATTTTTTCTCTATCTACTGTTCTTTGGATTAGCCATTTTAATCGGCAGTATCTTTTTTAGGTTTGGTCAAAAGATCGGATTTACACTTCTGGCGATTCTCCCTGCTCTCTTTATAATCAAACCAGTTGGGCTACAATTCGTTAAAATAATAAATTATATCGCAGTTGATAATCCGCAATACCACATTCCATCACTATTATCGCTATCTGTCATAATTGGACTGTTTCTATGGCTGACAGTGTCAAAAGCAAGTGTAATTGATAAAACGATCAGTAAATAAAAAATCAAGAGGGTGGAACATGACAAAAATGTGCAAGTAAAAACGAGTCGTATTAAAACCTTTTTTGCTACTAATTTTAAACGATACGTAGTGGAAGCTACTGACAATTTGCTGAGACTTCCTGGAATATGATTGTTGATGAGTGGTGAAAGTGGAGTTCGTTTTACCTAGCAGAGCAGACCATTAAGCTCTTAACTTGAAGCGGATTTGGCCGATTGGAACTCTCTTTCGACCCAAAGCATTTGTGAAACAGAGTCGAAAGGTCTTAACAATCACCCCCCTGATTAAACACCTGCATGCAGTGAAAGTCGGCCCATAATAGAATCTTGCCATATCGTTTAGAAGATTGCTTGTAAGCTTTTTAAAAGTAAAAGATAATTCGTTGTTTATAGAAACGGCATAAAAAGAAAGCCGAACATACCCTGAATGTTATAATAACAATCCTTGGTATGTTCGGCTTTTGTAGAGATCTAAACCAGGCTCTACCTTTGCTATACAGAACCCTTTTCTTTGTATAAAGTTAAGTGTTTTGTTTGATTATAATGATGAATGTGCCATTTTTCTTCTAACCGTTCCATTAGATTAATGGAGCCATTAACGAGCTTGGTTTTGCCAGAACCAATGGCACCTTTTGAAAAATGAGACAGCAATGCATTAATGACTGCACCATGTGCAACCAGAATAATTTTCTTGCCAGCATAGCGTTGATGAACTTCTTCTAATCCTGCAACAACTCGTTCAATCAATTCTGGCATATCTTCCGCATTCGGGTACACGCCATCAGGAAATGCTTCCATACGTTCAAACACCGTCATACCCTCAGCCACACCAAATCTTCTTTCCCTAAACGCATCCATCTCCTCATATGGAAGCTGGACGTATTTATTAATGATATGGGCCGTTTCACTGGCACGTTTCAAAGAACTGCTGATCAGCATATCCCAATCTAATGTTAGTAAATATTGCCCGCATTCCTCCGCTTGTGACTTTCCATCATTATTTAGAGGTATATCTGTTTGTCCCTGGATCTTGCCAAGTGCATTCCAATCAGTCTCACCATGTCTGACTAAACATATACTTGTCATAATAAAAGTCACCTCCTCTGTTCTCCTATTTCTTCAAAAAATGCATCTAAATACATTTCCATCAGTTGATGGCGCTTTTCTGCCATGCGATAACCTGAGCTGGTATTCATAAGCTCTTTCAGTTTCAGCAACTTTTCATAGAAATGATGAATAGCACTTGATCGCCCATGACGATATTCAGCAACACTCATCTCGTCCCTAACTGGTAAATCTGGCTGATAAATAGGCTGACCTTTCTTTCCTGCATACGTGAAACACCTGGCAATTCCAACTGCGCCAATTGCATCCAATCGATCCGCATCCTGCACCACTAGCCCCTCTATCGTTTCAAGCGACTTACCATTTCCACCCTTAAATGACATATGCGTAATGATCGCTAGAATATGTTCCTGATCCGCATCACTCACTTGATGGTCTAATAACCAATTACGAATAATACGCAGTCCTTCCTCTTCACTTTCTACCACTTTATCATCGGCTAGGTCATGCAACAATGCAGCTAAAGTGACAACAAACAAATTCGCTCCTTCTTTAACAGCCAGCTTTTTTGCGGTAGTCGTAACACGTTCGATGTGATGCCAGTCATGCCCTGAACCTTCTCCTAGTAATGTTTGTCTAACAAAATTTTCAGTTGCAGCTATTACTTGTTCCTGTTCCAACCTGACACCTCCTATGTATAAGAACTTCTAATATGGTAAAAAACCACAACAAAACTGCTGTGGTTTAAACTAATCCTGGGAATCCTTGTTGTTTCATAACATCATAGACGATAATCGCTGCTGTATTGGATAAATTGAGTGAGCGAACCTTATCGGTCATTTGAATGCGAAGACAGCGATCTTCTTTTCCTGCTAATAACTCCTTTGGTATTCCATTTGTTTCCCGACCAAAGACAAAAAATAAATCCTGATCACTATTACTGAAGTCAAAATCAGAATAATACTTGGTACCGAAGTTTTCTATATAATAAAATGCACCTTGAGGAAATGTTGCATATAATTCATCGAGCGAATCATAATAATGAACCTTCACATCGTGCCAATAATCCAAACCTGCTCGTCGTAACATTTTATCATCGGTCGAAAAGCCGAGTGGACGAATTAAATGCAAATGAACATTCGTTGCAAGACAAGTTCTTGCAATATTTCCGGTATTTGCAGGAATTTCTGGTTGAAATAATACTACATGTACTGCCAATCTTTTCACCTCATATATGACTTTCTAACCTAGCCATTATACCACATTTTTTCTATCGTTGTACGATCCATTAACCAATCCGAAAAAAACGATAAGCACATTCAGGTGTCCATGCCGCAGAATCCTCATATGTCCAATAACGGTGTCGACTATTGTTGGTATGCGCATTAACCAGTGGCATATTTTGACTATCTTTTGCTACCACAATCGTGTTGTGATCCCACCTGCCATCTCCTTCAAAATCATAACAAATTACATCACCTGGCAATAAATCTCTTGGGTCGGAAACTTCTGTGCCTTTCAAACCGGAAGTAGCTCCGCTTAAATTCCAACGAAATGAATTAGCTACCGACCAGGAATAACTCCAATTATCCCCTTGATACCACCAGCCTTTGGAGCGATTAGGTGCCCCTGTCATTGGTGCCCCTCCAGCTCGCATACATTGCGAGATATAATTGGTACAGTCATTATCAGCAAAAAAATGATAAGCAGGATTTGCATCATTCCACCATCGTTCAGCATATTGAACAGCTGCTCTCCGGTCATAATCAAACCTGCTTCTCGTTTCATCTGTTATAATTGTAGGACGATGGGAATGATCAATTATCTTTTTCTCCTGATCATCAACAACTTGATCTCTCTCTACTATAGCAACACGCTCTTCCATCATTTCTTCATGATAATAATTTCCATGGTCATCTATTAACATTCTAAATAATAATTGATAGTGAAGCTTTTGCTGGTTTCTTTCAGTTACGATATGTTGTTTATTGCCAATCAGATCAAGATGTTTGATTTTTTTACCATTTTTTCGATGTAGTTCTTTTTTTCTTATTAAGGAATGATACTGATAATGCCACGACTTATCCCAATATTGTTTAACTAATTCCCATTCTGACATGATGTTCTCCTCCTTTGTTTCATATATATTCATCATGCAGAGCAAGTATTGCAACAATCAGATATCGAAGTTTTCTAGTTTTTACAATACATTTCAGTTCGATTAACAAAACGTTAAATAATCCATTTTTATGATTAATGACTTTTTATCCTGGGAATGTGTTTTGTGAACAAATAACAAGGAGGAAAATGAACATGACAAAAAAATGGTTATCAATGATAGGTGTAGCAGTATTATCAACAGGAATATTAGCAGCATGTGGATCGGACGGCTCGGATGAACCAGCGGATGACTCATCCACAAACGAACAGGCACCAGCAGAGGATGGATCTACAGAAGACGGCTCTATGAATGAAGATGGAACTACAGAAGAAGACGGTTCTTCAACTGAAAATGGATCTATGAGCGAAGATGGCTCGACTGAGGATGGTTCCATGAGTGAAGACGGAACTTCTGATGACAGCTCTATGAGTGAAGATGGTGCAACAGAAGAAGATGGTTCCATGAGTGAGGACAGTACTTCTGAGGATAGTTCCATGAGCGAAAATAGCGAACCCACAGATGAAGAAACCCAAAGCGAATAATTCCTGGTTAGTAAATAGACAGGGGCATCTGCAGTTATATATGCAAGAAAAGGTTCCGATTCACCCGAGATGATCGGAACCTTTTCTTGCTTTTTTAGGACTGCTTTCCTCCACACTAAAACTTTAGTGAAAGATCACTTCATTACTTGAAACACACAGAATAATTGGTAACTTTTGACGAATAACAACTCTCAATAGAAAATGTGATTGAACTTACCATATCTTCAAGGTTCTAAACATACCATATCAAATATTATTAATAATATGTAAAAATTGTTAAGTATTGTTAATATGTGTATCTAAATAGATCTTAATATCGTATATATAAGTAGACCGGAAAAAAAAGGAGGGGTGAAGATGAAAAAGAAATGGTTATCTATTTTTGCTGTAGCAATGCTGTCTGCAAGCTTTCTTACTGCTTGTGCAGAAGAAGGTGAAGGAGATACAGAAGAACCAGAAACTGAAGATGCTACAACAGATGAAAATGAAGAAACTACAGACGAAGCAACTGAATAATAAAAGTGGCCGGACAAGCCTACATAACATGTGGGAGATCTGTGATCTCCCACATGTTTCACTTTTGTTCTAATGACAATAAATATTCTTTTTTATCAAGCCCGCCACCATATCCAACTAATTTTCCATTCTTTCCAATTACTCGGTGACAAGGAACAATAATCGAAATCGGATTTTTATTATTTGCACCACCAACTGCTCTAACTGCCTTGGGTGATTCAATATAGCTGGCAATATCCTGATAAGAACAGGTTTTTCCATAATCTACTTTTGTCGCTAATGCTTGCCACACTTTTTGTTGGAAAGACGTACCATAGAATTTGTATGGAATCGTAAAAATTGTACGTTTTTGCTGAAAGTACTCTTCTAGTTGAGTAACAGTTTCCGTAAAACACTCCGTTGATTCATGCCATTCCAATGGCAAACCGTGCTTTTGACACCACTTGCGAACATCAGCCTCTTTTTCTTGCAAACTGCCATATTTAATGTAGACAAGATAATCTCCTTGCTGCAGCAACAGAATTGGACCTATTGGAGACTGGTATTCCATAAAGTATAATGCATCCATGTACAATCCTCCCAGTAAAACTACTGCTTTATCGTTTTAAATCGCATACCTTTTTCCATTTCTTCGATTACTTCCGGATCTGTTTCGCAAGTCATCGCTTCTTGAATCGCTTGAAATCCAGCTTCCGTGCCGATTTTGCCAATCGACCATGCCGCCGTCCCTCTAATTACCGGCCTTGGATCGTGGTACATTAACTCGATAAGCTGAACAAGTGCTGATGTTTCCTTGTAATGCCCCAGGGCCAGGATCGCGTTTCGCTGTAACGGTTTTTTTCCACGCCAGGAACCAGCCATTGGACCAAATTTTTCTTTAAAATCCTTGTTGGAGATGTTCAGTAAATCTGTTAAACGTGGTTTCACTAATTCCGGATCTGGTTCAAATTCAGGGTGGTGATGAAAATCAACACCTTTATTGTACGGACATACTGCCTGGCACGTCTCAAAACCATAAATGAAATTCCCTAATTTATCACGGTGTTCATCTGGCATGAATCCCTTTGTCTGCGTTAAAAAAGCCAAGCACTGTTGGGCATTCAGCCTCCCCGGCTCCACAAGTGCTCCAGTTGGGCATGCATCGATACACTTCGTACAAGTACCACAACCTTCTTCAATCGGTTGATCTGGTGTAAATGGAATATTGGTAATCATCTCTCCTAAATAAATATACGATCCAAACTCAGAAGAAATGATAAGCGTATTTTTTCCACTAAACCCTACACCTGCGCGTTCTGCAACGGCCCGGTCAGATAATTCACCAGTATCTACCATCGATGTATGACAAAAGTCAGGAACTTTCGCTTTTAAAAATGCAGCGAGCTTATTTAATTTTTCTCGAAGTACCACGTGATAATCGGTACCCCAAGACGCTCTGCAAAACATACCACGGCGGTCACCTTTAACGCTTTTAGGTGCGTCTTTTATTTTTGTCGGATAAGCAAGCGCAATGGCAATGATGGACTCCGCTTCAGGCTGAAGCTTTTTCGGAGTTGTTCTCTCTTCCAGTGTTCCTTTTTCAAAGCCTGATGCATAGCCTAGCGCTTGTTGTTCTTCTAACCTTGCTTTTAATTCTTTAAAGGGTTCGACACTTGCAAACCCAATTTGATCAATGCCTATTTCTTTACTGTAAGCAATAACCGCTTCTTTTAAATCTTGATATGCCATTACGCTCCCCTCCTCCCTGTTCGGGTAGTTAATCTGTTGTTAAATCTTTTTGTCTACTTTATCTTTGCTGTTCTCATTCTATTTAAGCATGCTGCCATCTCAAATCGTCTCGGTCTTGCCAAGTCACCCGGATGGTGTTCTGGAAATGGTGATAATGCCTGTAAGCCTTTATTGTCCAGCAATGCTTCTATATCATCAAGCAATCTTGCTAAGGATTTATCTTGTTTCAGCATACCTTTTGCATCCATATGTCGTAATAGCTCCGCTATCGTTCGTGTCTGAGAGTCGTCCACCAGTTGCTCTACATCTTGAAGGAGAATCGTGGTCTGTCCCATCATAATCGTTGAACGACCTTTTGCTTGAACTTTTTTCTTTTTCCCTTTTTGCAGCGCCAGGCTATTTGGCAAGAAAACACGGTTATTCATGTTATCGTCGAGCTCTTCTATTCGTTTTTTCCTTGATACAGGATAATCAGCTACTATTTTTTTTGCCTGCTCTGTTACATTGATCGGCTGATATTGATCCATCATAATCACGTCATCTGCGACTTCAAAATAATCACCAGATCCACCCATTACGAGAATAGTAGATAGTCCCAGCTGATCATACAGCTGTTTAATTTTATCTATAAAAGGAGTGATAGGTTCTTTATTTTGATGAACCAGCGCTTGCATTCTTGCATCACGAATCATAAAATTCGTAGCACTCGTATCTTCATCGATAAGTAATGTGCTTGTTCCTGCTTCCATTGCTTCTACCACATTAGTCGCCTGTGATGTACTACCGCTGGCATTTTCCGTTGTAAACCGCTTCGTATCCTGTCCATGCGGTAAATCATTAATAAAGGCTGAAATATTTACTGAGGTTACCTGTCTGCCATCTTCAGCCCTGATTTTGACAGCAGCTGGATCTGTTAAGACATACTCACGACCGTCTCCTGCAATGTGATGGTATACCCCTCGTTCCAGAGCCTCAAGCAATGTACTCTTCCCATGATATCCTCCACCGACAATTAAACTGATGCCTTTCTTAACGGCCATACCTGTCAGTTGTTCCTCTCGATGCGGGATTGAAAAGGCAACCCGATTTTTTTCAGGACTGTTAAATGGTACCGCCTGTTTTAATGGTTTATTACTAATCCCACTTTGTCTCGGAAGAATGGCACCATCTTGAATAAAAGCAATCCAATTATTATCTTTCATTTTTTGTCGAATAGCGGCATGTTGGTCTGCAAGCTGAGCACTCTTTTCTAATGCTTCATCTGTCACTGCAAAAATAGAATTTCTTAAAATCGATGGAATCGTTGTTAAGAAGAGTGTTTCTGCCTGTTTACCATTTATTTTTCGACCGTTCGCGGGAAGACCGATGGAGAGACATATCACCGTTTTATCATCTTTAATTTGCACTGCTGTTCGTTCCAGAATTTCCTGCCCTGGTTTGTCGATATGAATGAGTCCACTTTTGCCAGAGCCTTTCGAATGTATTGATGCTTTAGAAATCGCTTCTGCAACCGAACGTGCAATATGGTCCGCTACATATATGTTCCGCTGTTTATGCTCTTTCCATTCCTCTTTCATTTGACGATATGCATTCGGAATGATGATTCTAATTTTGGAAGGTGACGCAAATGGATCTCCTTGCACATAATCGACAGAAATCTCGTAACGATGAAAGGAATAACTGCCTTGTATCGATTTGTATGCTTTATAACCTTTTCCGTCAATATTTTTTAAGAGTTGTTGTAATTTATTCATGAATCAGAACCCCTCTAACTATTATGGTTTCACCATTAGAATACAATCTATGATTAGGTATAATCAAGTAATTTAAAGTTACTTAGCTATTCTCCTTCAAATAAAAAAACGTAATGCTTCATTTTCAAAACGAAACACTACGTTCACACCTATGTATGGAGCGGGTGAAGGGAATCGAACCCTCGACATCAGCTTGGAAGGCTGAGGTTTTACCACTAAACTACACCCGCATTTTATGTAAATCTTGAATAAAATGTTAAGAAGTATTTACATTTCCTTAACGAAACTATGTTTAAGATTATAACAACCTATTGTCGATAATGCAAGATTTTTCGGGAAAAAGTTTTAAATTTATTTGTTATGGGTATCTTATACATATCATCAATAGAATTAAAGGAGAGAAAAAAATGCTTTGGACTATTATTGGGATATTATTAGTAGCATGGTTAATCTTATTTTTATTTAAAATAGCTGGTGGGCTCATCCATATTTTATTAGTCATTGCACTGGTTGTATTTATTGCAAAGATGATAAGAAGCTGATAACGGGGATAATTCCCCGTTATCTTTATTTCTATGACAGAAGACTCCTTATATGAACAATAATAAACTTAGAGCCATAACCGCCATTCCAATAATCAGACCATAAATCGAAGTATGTGCCTCATCATATTTCTTGGCAGCAGGCAATAATTCATCTAGTGAAATAAATACCATAATACCAGCTACAGCAGCAAATATTAGACCAAACATCACATCATTTAAAAATGGCATTAAAAATAAATAAGCTGCAATAGCACCAACAGGTTCTGATAAACCGGATAAAAAAGATAATCGAAATGCCTTCTTCTTATCGTTAGTTGCAAAATAGACTGGAACGGAAACGGCAATACCTTCTGGAATATTATGAATGGCGATCGCTACAGCTATTGGAATACCTAACATTGGATCCTGTAATGCAGCCGTAAATGTAGCAATCCCCTCTGGGAAGTTATGAATGGCAATAGCCAATGCTGTAAAAGTCCCCATTTTCAACAGATTGGCATCATGCTTCTTCGGCTGTTTCTCCATGTCCTCTACTTTTTTCAATTCATGAGGGTTTCCTTGCTTCGGTATCCATTTATCGATTAACGCAATTAAAATCATTCCGCCAAAGAAGCCAATAACAGTCAGCCAACTCCCGTTTGTTACACCTAATACCCCAACAAGAGAATCCTTCGCTTTTACAAAGATTTCAATCATGGACACATAAATCATAACACCCGCTGAGAACCCAAGTGACCAAGATAAAAATTTCGTATTAGTATTAGATGTAAAAAATGCCAGCAAACTGCCGACACCGGTAGCAAGACCTGCCAATAACGTTAAACCAAAAGCGAAACCGACTCCTTCAAACCCCACCTGACAACACCTCTTTATCTATAAAATAAGATCATCCTTATATATATGCCTAAGTTTTCAAAAAGTTTCTCATAGGAAAGATGTTACACTCAACGAAAAAATTCGTCAATATTTTTATTTTATATAGTGTTGAGAATGGACTGAATGGCTTCTCTTGATCCGAAACTTGCTTGAAAGGTTTCTATAGAGCACAGATTATGTAAAGAGGAACTGTGTTACACTGTGGTTATTTTGATAGGATTTATATGCATAGAAATGCTCCGGAAATATGCACCGCAGGACGCGAAGTGGTTGGCCGAAGCGGTATTATACACTTAAAAAATGCCAAAATGACCTCTACGTTAGACATAATCCGAAGTATGAGAACCCTTCAATCTTCTGCAATTCGCTTATTGACAGTGATTATCTTCTTTGCTTATAAAAGAAAGCCAAACATAATACGAATAATTTCTAGTGAAATATCGTGTTATGTTTGGCTATATTTTGACTGAAATGCTATTGATCTTCATTCTTTTTGATACGAGTACCAATCTGCTAGTAAGTCTAGATCCTGTTCTCGCAATTCTCTTAAAATAAAGTGACGTCCCAAAAATTTATTTAGGATAGCAGTATCCATAGTAGCGAGCTTTTGCTTGCGATGCAGAATATGCTGTTTCCTTTGAAAGCTTTGTAATTTTTTATGCTGGATGAGTATCGTGTCCTTGCTAGTGTTACGTTTTTTTACCATTAGTTGTTCGCCTTTTATTTTATATGCTGTGGAACGGAATTGGAGATATCCTAGTAAGCAAGCGGCGACCGTAATAATAAGTGGAATCCAGGCATACTCAAAGAAAAGCACAGCGACCGTAATTGTCGCAAGCAACGGGAAGATAGCCGCGCGGAACAAATAGTAAGGTAACGCCTTTTTTGGCAATTTAGTCATATTATCTGGCTGATAGCTATATTCCGGTAATAGTTCCTCTAAGAAAGCAGCTACTTGTTTTTTTCGAATTAAAGGAAAAATTAATGTATGCATTTCTTGATTTTGTCCTATTTCCCCACTGGCGATCTCTACATACATAATGGCGAAACCGAGTGGCTGTCTTATGACCGATTCTTTAATTCCTACAGCCTGAATCCTCTTTAACGGAATGGTTGATTGTTTTTTCTCTAACAATCCTCTCGTAATAAATAATTCTTTCTCATATCTTGTAATGGTGAAATTCCAATATTGAATTAACGTTTGTAAAATGCCAAAGCACCATAAAATGAGAAACGTTAGTATTCCAAATGCAATCAGTACTTGCATCGCTTGAGAAACTACCCAATCTGTGACTTGGTTGTAGAAGCGATCAGGTATAAGGCTTTCTAAATCAGAAAACACTAAACCAAAGAGACCAAGAATAATACCAAAACTGGCTGAAGTTGATCCAGCAATGAGTAATTGTTTCACGGAGACTTTTCGTTGTGGATACTGTTTTGACACAGCGGCTTCTTGTTGTTCTGACTCTTCATTAACTGGTTCACTTTGTTTGTTATATTTAAGCTGTTGGTGTAATAATTGACCCTCTTCCATCGTTACAGCTGACAATGCAGCATCAATACGTTGATCACTACCTGCCGTTTCGATTTGTACCTTAGTTAAACCGAAAATTCGATGAATAATATTCTGGGATAAATCAATCGATTGTATCCGATGTTTCGAAATGGTCCGTTTCTTACGAATAAAAATGCCTTGTTCAATTCGTATTTGGTCTTCTTCTAATTGGTACGTATAGCGATACCAAGCTAAAACACTAAACACGATAAACAAAACAAGTAAAATCGCTGCTCCTAACAGAACATACAGCCACTCACCATTCCCAACAGTTACAATAGCTATTGGTAAGAGACCAACAATTGACTGACGGATTCCTTGAAATAAATTAAAGATCATCCCGGCAGGATGTAGTCGTTTCGGTTCATACATCATCTTGTTCCACCCTCGCCAATTCGGAGATCTGATCGCGCAAATCAGCCGCATCTTCTTCAAGCAATGCTGGAATTTCGTGAGTAGTAGCAGCAGTGGATATTTCCAATGTTGATAAACCGTACTTTTTCAAGATTGGACCTTGCTGGGTATCAACATGCTGGACACGGATCATTGGTACCACCGTTCTCGTGACGATTAAAATGCCATGCTGTATGTAAATTTCTTGATCATAAATCTGATAGCGCCACCTTCTCCAACGAAGCTTTGGAATAAAAAATGCAGTAACACCCCATTCCAACAACGTAACTACTGTAAGTATCATCCCAATCCAATAAGGGATGAAATCAACATAGTACGCGAGAATAAACGCAGCAATTGTTACTAATAAAGGAATAATAGCAAATAAATGCGCGGACAATTGCCATGCATTAATAGCACTTTCGTTAATCCGTTCTTCTGGTTCTCTTCTCATTAAACCTTCCCTCCTTAATATATAGTACGTCCGTCAACAGCTGTTGGTTTCATTAAATCACGAAAATGAAAAACATCGTCACATAGTTTTTCCAATAATAATACGTCATGACTAATGATGATTAAACCTATTTGATGTTGTCTGACATAATGGATCAACCATTTCCAAATATCAGCTTGTGCCACAGGGTCCAGCATTGTCGTAATCTCATCGGCAATAATATAGGAAGGTCTTGTTACCAGGCAACGATAGATACAAATACGTTGCAGCTGTCCACCTGATAATTGAGAAGGGTATCGGTAGAGCCAATCAGTCGGTATATTGCATGCTGCTAACAGTGAGTGGTCCAATTCTCCAGCTTCCTTCACGATTTTGTCGATACGCCACTTCGGATTGACTGCCTGCTCAGGATGCTGCCAGATCAATTGCACCGGACTTGCTTCATGTTTACGATGCTGCCAGTTTATTTCTCCCTTTTCCGCTTGCAAATAACCGCTGACAATTTTAGCGAACGTTGTTTTGCCTAAGCCACTGTCACCACTGAGTCCGATAATATTTCCTTGTTTCATAGTAATGGATACATTTTCAAAAAGCATACGCTGACTAGGTAAGCGATAGCTGATATTTATAACCTTTAGCATATGTTAACTCCTTGTAAAAAGGTTTTGGGGCAGCGATTGCCACATTTTTTTCGTGAATGGGTGTTGCAGTCGCTCCCCTTCACCGGTGAATTTTGCTCGATTGACTATTTCCAATATACGACCATCCTTGAGAACGGCAATTTGCTCTGCTAGTTGTAACGCAGCATCAAAATCATGCGTAATCAATAAAATGGACTTCCCAGCTTGTTGTACTTCCTTAAGTAAAGTAATCATGTCCTGCTTTGCTTTTTGGTCCAAGCCTGGGGTTGGTTCGTCAGCAATAACAACATCAGCTGAACTTCCGATTGCAATAGCAACCAGTACTCTTCTTGCCTGACCACCTGATAATTGAAAAGGATAGCGATCAGCAATTTCTGTATCTAAGCCTAAGCGAATTAATAAGGCAAGCATTTGCTGATGATGATCCCCTTTCTGCATTAATCCTTCTATTTGTTTACCAATTTTCATTAAAGGATCCAGTGCATCAATCGATTGTGGTATAAGAATAATGTTTTTTCCACGATGATTGCTTAAAAAACGTTGACCGCGATAAAAGACATCTCCTTTTTGCTCTAAATTATATGGAAGCATTTGTAATATCGCCTGTGCTAGCAGGCTTTTTCCTGAACCGCTTTCCCCCACTAATGCTAGGATTTCCCCGCTTGTAAGCGACAAATTAATATCCTGTAGCAAATAATGTCGGGACTGTTGATGGAAAATATCTAATTCTTTAATCGTCAATAAGTTGTTCATAACTGCGATCCCTTCCTATATAAGCTTGAAAAGCATGAGCAAATTGTTGGAATAAGACGACCATTACGACAAGAAGCAAACCAGGGAAAAAGACTAACCACCACATGCCATTTGATAAATATTGCATCGCTTCTGATAATATGATACCTATTGCCGGTACTTCAGCAGATAATCCAAATCCTAAAAAGGTAATAGCAGCTTCATGTAATATCGCATGTGGAAATATTAACGTAAATCCTACTATCAATTGCGGTATTAAATGTGGCAGAAAATGATGCCGAGCTCTCCACCAAAACCCTCTGCCAAGATGTTTAGACATCTGCACATATGGCATATCCTTTAATTGCATTAATTCAGCCCTTAACACGCGGGCGGTACCCGTCCAATGCGTGGCCATCAGACCAATAATAATTCCCTTCATTCCACCACCTAATACAAAGGAGATTAATATTAGGGTAACAAGATGCGGCAAACTTAAAAACAAGTCAATTAACCATGCCACTAGCTGATCCAACCGTTGATGCATTGTTGCAATTAAACTAAGCGTTAACCCAAGTAAAGTTGACAACAAAGCGGTTAATAACCCCACGGAAATGCTAAGCTGAATGCCTTTTAGTGTACGCTGCAGCATATCTCTGCCTAACCAATCGGTGCCAAAGAGATGACCTAAACTTGGTGCCTGATTTTTGACAGCTAAATCTATTTGGATTGCATCTGTTCGTAACATAGCAGAAATAAGATACAGCAGAACGAACAGAGAAAGCGGAAGAAACATGTTCTTCTTCATGATATATTCCTCCCTTTTCGCATACGAGGATCTAATACTACATAAAGAAGATCTGCTATCCAATTCCCAACAAAGACAAAGCATGTACTAATCAATACAATCGCTAGAAATAGTGGCACATCTCCTTCTAATCCGGCATCTACAACAGCTTGTCCCAGACCAGGATAACTAAAGACTTGTTCTGCTAATATTGCTCCGCCAAACAATTCACCAAAGGAAGCAAAGTGAACAGAAACTGCAGGTAAGAGCATGTTCCGAATGCCATGCCTTTTCAACAATACAAATCCTTCATACCCATTCGCTCTTGCTTGTGCTATATAAGGAGTTCTGAGTACTTCCCCCAGCTTCTCTCTTGTATGTAAACAAACATTGGCGATGCCGATAATACTTAATGTAATCGCAGGTAAAATCGCATGGTAGATCCGATCTGCGAAGGTAATTTCATCACTGGTCACACCAATCGGCGCACTTAATCCGGTCGGAAAAATACCCAGCCATACTGAGAAAGTTAATAACAGCAACAGTCCTAACCAAAAACCAGGAGTAGAAAGCAGTACTGAACAATATCCCCGGATTAATCGATCGATCCACGTTCCTTTTTTCATAGCCGCCAGCGAGCCTAGTAATAACCCAACGACACCTGAACAAAGCCATGCCATTGTCATTAATAGAATGGAAGAAAGAAACCGGTCAGCAATCACCTCGATTACTGGAATACGGTAGATCAATGATGTACCTAAATCACCAGTCAAAATGCTAGTCAACCATTTTGTATATTGGGTAATTAGCGATTGGTTCAATCCCCAATAAGCTTCAATAGCTGCTCGCTGCTCGGGACTTATTAACAACATGTCCGCGCCGATATAGGCACGAACAGGATCAATTGGCGAAAAATTAACAAGTAAAAAGGTGAGCAGACTGACAACAAACAGCAACGATACGAGTCGAACCATCTTTAATAGAAAATAACGTGCCATTTGTCTTTAACTCCTTCACTAGCCATCTTGTTGTAACTGCCATTCTGTAATAAAATCAGTAATCGGCCAGCCATGTCCATGTGGTTGCACCTTTTGTTCACCAATTTTCAAATTTTCATTGATGTAATATATATGGTTTAGATTTACTAGCCATACCCAAGGAGCATCACCAACAGCGCTTAGTCCGGTACTACCATCCCATTGAGCAAGCTTCCAATATTCATTCGCTTCTTTCTCTGTTTTAGCATTTAATGCCTGGTCTAAATAGTTATCGACTTTCTCATTGTGGTAATAATTTGCATTATAATAGTCGATCCCTTGCATACTAGAGTGATACAACGAATACAATTCAATCGGATTATGACTGCCCCAGCCCATCATAACGGGATTGGAATACATCTGCTTCTCAATTTCATTCCAACTGGCACTTTTTGTTGTTATCTCAATTCCAAAATCGTTCATCTGATCGGCAAATACCAAGGATAAGGATTGTCTCATTTGATCTCCCGACGGATAATAAAGTGTTAAGCTTGCTTTTTGACCATCCTTTTCAAATATACCGTCGTTTTCACGTTTCCAGCCTGCATTTTTCAGGATTTCTTCCGCTTTCACTTGATTGTTATCTTCAATTACTGCTTTGCTGGTTCCCCAAGGTAATCCATCCACACTGGAAAAAGCAACGGTTCCTTCCCCATTCAGTACACCCTCGACTATTTCTTCTCTGTTTACTGCATAATTCATCGCCTGACGGATAGCAAGACTGGATGTTATACCATTCCCAACCTTTTCACCTTCTTCATTTGTCGTAGGTTCAGGGTAGGGAAGCATCACTCCACGATTGTCAACACTTTCAAGCGATATTCGGTTCATCCCGTCAATCGATTGATCAGCAGAGGTAATCGGAACTGATAATACATCGATTTCCCCTGCCTTTGCAGCTGCAATCGCCTGATCCTCTCCCATAAATAAGAAAGTGAGCTGATCGAAAGCAGGCTGCTCACCATAATAATGTGGATTTCTTTCGACAATTAGCTGCTCTCCCTTACGCCATTCCACTATTTTGTATGGACCAGAGCCTACAGGGTTCTCCGCATAATCACTGTCATAAGCATGTTTAGGTACAATACCCAACGTTTGTAGTGTATGTATAAAGGTCGATTGCGGCTCCTTCAAATAAAAAGTTACTTCATAATTACTGTTTTTTTCTACTTTTTCTAAATTAGCAACGTCCACAACCGATTGTGCCTGTTTAGCAGTTTCATAGGTGAAAACCACATCATCTGCTGTTAACGGTTCACCATCTGAAAAAACTGCATCCTTTCGAAGCGTTACTGCCCATTTCTGTCCATCGTCCGACACTTGGTAATCAGTTGCTAAATCGTGAGTTACTTCGAGATCTGCATTTTCGGATAATAGTGTACTTTGAAATAATGGCGATCCATACCTTCCCCATCCGGTAGTAGGATCAAAACCTTGCTCCGGCTCTCCTCCAATCGCTAGTGTAAGCTGATTCGTCTCTCTTGCTTCTGTAGTGTTTGTGGCATCATTTGCAGATGGCTGCGGCTTTTCTGAGCAAGCAGTCAACAATACACCCAAGATGATCACACTGTATATTATTAGCTTTTTCATAAACTGTACTCCTTCATATAAAACTCTTCAACAAGCAATATTGTACCATAATTTGTCTCTATTACGTTTACTAATGTAATGATTTCAACCTCAAATCATCATAAACAAAATACACGATCGATCTTACTAGTTTAAAGCTACCTATAAGACGGATTATGTAAACTGAAACTATTTGGCAATGCAGTCATTCTGATAGATTTTAACTGCTTGGAAAAGCTTCGGAAATATGCTCCTCGTCCTGTGGGGACGCGAAGTGGTTGGCCGGAGCGGCATCCTAGCACTTGAAAAATTTCAAAATAAGCAATTAGCTAGCATTACATAATTCGTATTATAAGAACCAATACTTTTATTCTTTAATTTTTAGCGTGATTCACCTCTGCAATTTGCCTTAACGCGGTTTTTTTGCGTGTAAAAAATGCATCACAAGTTATGTGATGCATTCATTAGATTGAGCGGTTGGCGATCTGATGGATGAGGACGGCATTATAACCGCCTCCGAACCCGTTATCAATGTTCACTACACTAATACCGGACGCACATGAATTCAGCATGGTTAATAAAGCGGACAACCCATGAAAATTTGCAC
This sequence comes from Gracilibacillus caseinilyticus, assembly GCF_022919115.1. Classification (NCBI taxonomy): domain Bacteria; kingdom Bacillati; phylum Bacillota; class Bacilli; order Caryophanales; family Bacillaceae; genus Gracilibacillus; species Gracilibacillus caseinilyticus. Next base: position 4,415,093 of record NZ_CP095072.1, read on the forward strand.
CATACCCAACACTAGTCGGAACTGCGATTATCGGGTGTGCCACTAAGCCGCCAACAACACTTGGCAAAGCTCCCTCCATACCTGCGATCACGACAGAAACCGTAGCTTCCCTGATTTCATCAATATGTGCAAATAAACGATGGATCCCAGCAACCCCTACATCATAGAAACGACGGACTTCGATACCACAAGCTTCAGCAGTTTTGGCTGCCTCTTCAGCAACAGGCAGATCAGAAGTACCGGCACAAACAATAGCAATATAACCATTGAATGTTTGTTCAAATTCATTATTCTTCAAGAACATTGTCCTACTGACCTCGTCGTATTGAAATTCAGGTAAAGCAGCAATAACCGTATCTGCTTTACCTTTTTCCATTCTGGTAATAAAAATATTATCACCTTTCGACAACATTGCCCGGGAAATATCGATAATATGAGAGGCTTCTTTTCCTTCACCAAATATTACTTCCGGAAATCCTTGTCGTTTCTTGCGATGATGATCAACCTTGGCAAATCCGAGGTTTTCAAAAGTTGCGAGCTGTTGCTGTGCTTCTTCTGGTGACAATTGTCCTGCTGCAACCTGCTTCAAAATCTCTTCTAACACATTTATCACATCCAAAGTGAGCTATTTAAATTTTTCATGGCCACTTTTGGTAGTTTTATGGCCACTTCAAATGATTTTATGGCCACTTTCCTGCATTTAATGGCCACTTAGAAATATTTTTCGATATCTTTTGCTAATTGCTGATATTTCGCGAAGATCTCTTGATAGGTTTGATGTTTCTCCATATTAGGCTGAACTACCTGATCAATCGGAATATTTGCTTTAATTTCTTCAAAGGATTCTGCTTTACCTATCGCAACAAGTGCTGTCCAGCTTGCTCCCCACGCTGCACCATGGTGAGTATCAGCTAATTGCACTTCCTGACCGAATACGTCTGCCAATATCTGCACCCATAGTGGTGACTTAGAGAGACCACCGTTAACAGAAATACTTGCCGGAGGGCCAGCTATTTCCTCTAAAGATTGGCCGATCTGATAAATATTAAATACGATGCCTTCTAAAACAGCGCGAACTAATTGCGGTCTGCGATGAGTAACACTTAGACCATAGAAATTACCACGCGCTTTCTGGTTCCAAACAGGTGCCCGTTCTCCATTGACATATGGAACAAAAAGCAAGCCATCTGCCCCAATTGCAACCTCCTCAGCACCTGACAGAAATTCTTCATGGGTACCTTCAAATTCCATCATTTCCTTCAACCACTGTAATGCAATCCCACCATTATTGGTTGGACCACCTATTATGGAGCTGTCCTCCGTAAAAGCATAGCTGAATGTTTCTCCATTATCATTCACGTGTTGACCACGGATAAGCTGGCGAATCGCTCCACTTGTTCCTACAGTCACTGCTACTTCTCCTGCTTTAATTGCACCATTACCTAAATTGGCTAATTGTCCGTCAGCTGCACCAATAACTAATGGAGTACCTTCCGGCCAGCCAAGTTCTTCTGCAATTTCAGGTCGCAATCCATTGACGTGTTCTGTCGGAGCAACAATATCAGACAATTGACTGCGATCGATCCCTGCTAATTGCAATGCCTCTGGTTCCCAATCTAGTGATTTCACATTCATCAATCCGGTAGCTGAAGCCATTGAATAATCGATAATACGTGCTCCGACCCAGTTAAACAACAAATATTCTTTCCACGACATAAAATAACTTGCTCTCGTATAAGGCTCATAGCTGTGTTCTTTCATCCAAACCAGTTTGAACAATGGTGACATCGGATGAATCGGTGTGCCAGTCTTACTGTATATACGCTGTTTAGTCTTCGGATCGAGCTGTTCAACAATTTCACTGCTTCTGCCATCAGACCATATCGACATGTCAGACAATGGGCTGCCGTCCTGATCGACACAAATTAATGAATGCATGGCACACGAAATACCAACAGCCAATACGTGCTGCTGATGAGTGGATGCAAAAATATCAGTAAGTACTTTTTTTGTTCGTTCTTCTATTTCTTCCGGTTTCTGTTCCACAAAATCCGTATCCGGGTAATAGGTTTGGATAAGCTGTTCTGCTTCCGCTTTCACTTTCCCCGTCAGATCAAAGGCTACCGCTTTGACACTAGTCGTTCCAAAATCAAGTCCAATTACTACTTCCTCCATAATGTCCTCCTTGACTACAATACCGAAAAGCTTTGGATCATCTCCAAAGCTTTTCTCCTGTTATGATAAAGCGCTGTTCATACTACCGCTCTTATAACCTACTAAATCCATTGTAACAAATTTATAGCCGTAACTGTGAAGTTTTTCTGTCACGCGTTGATGGTTGGCTAATAGTTTCTGCATATCCTGCGGTTCTACCTCAATTCTAGCAATCTCATCATGTGTGCGAACACGAACCTGTCGAATACCGATCATTTTCAAGAAGGCTTCTGACTTCTCTACTTTTGTTAATTTTGCTTTCGTGATCGTTTCGCCATAGGCAATTCGGGATGACAAGCATGCGAAAGATGGTTTATCCCATGTAGGAAGCTCCATCTCTTTTGACAGATCACGGATTTCCTCTTTATACAGACCCGCTTCCTGCAGCGGACCTCTTACACCCTGCTCTTTCGCTGCACGCATCCCAGGACGGTACTCACTCATATCATCTGCGATTACGCCATAGACGATATTTTGATAGTTTTTTGTTTTCATAATCGGCACGAGATGATCAAACAGGCTGTTTTTGCAAAAGTAACAACGATTTTTATCATTTTCGGTATAGCCTGGTATCGCAAGCTCACTCGTTTCGATTACCTGATGGTTCGCCCCAATAAAGCTTGCTAGTTTCTTCGCTTCTTCTAATTCACTAGTTGGGTATGTTTCGGAATCTGCTGTCACAGCAAGAACGTTATCTTTCCCTAACGTATCAACCGATACCTTCAACAAATAGGTACTGTCAACCCCACCAGAAAAAGCAACCACTACTTTCTTCATTTCTTGGAGAATAGAAACTAGTTTCTGATGTTTCTGCTCGTGCATGTCTTGTCTCCCTCCCTCAAATTGGCTTTTGTTTCATTATATGGTCATACTACCGAAACCGCCATCCACTCGCAGCAGTTCCCCTGTCACGAATCCACTCGCTTTATCAGATGCTAAATATACAGCCGCACCTTGTAATTCTTCCGGTTCACCAAAACGATTCATCGGCGTATGACCCATAATCGAATTAATCCGTTCTTCACTCAAAATTTTGCGGTTTTGCTCGGCCGGGAAGAACCCGGGAATAATTGCATTCACGCGTATATTATGTGGCGCGAATTCACGTGCGAGATATTGGGTTACACTATTGATTGCTGCTTTTGATGCCGAGTAAGTAAACACTTTGGATAGTGGTGTCGTCGAAGATACCGACGAAATATTAATGATGCTTCCACCACGTTGCTGCTCCACCATTTTTTTCGCGAAAATTTGTGTAGCAAATACAATACCTTTTAAATTAACGTCCATGATATTGTCCCATTCTTCCGTCGACAGTTCTAAGTAAGGAGTTGTGCTGTTCATGCCCGGCGCATTCAACAGAATATCCCAGCCGCCTGACCACGTCTCGATTTCTTTAGCTACTTGTTCAACCGTTGACAAATCGCTGACATCTGCTTTGAATGCTTTTGCGTCTCCACCAGTTGCTTCGATTTCCTGGACTACTTCTTCTGCTGTACTTAGATTACGTCCTACGATCGCAACTTTCGCACCTTGTTCTGACAACCCTTTCGCAATTGCAGCTCCTAATGTACTATTTCCACCTAAAGCCACTGCTACTTTTCCTGTTAAATCAAATAATTTACTCATCTGTTCATTCCCCTCTCCTGTTTATAGTAAATCGCCTTCAGCGTTAAATTCCCATTCGAACAAATCAGAACGTTTCTCTAAGCTTTGATGCGTTTCCACATCTGCCAACATATTTTCAGACACTTCTATTTCACCGATCTCCAGCGTATTCTTAATCCGTACCACTCTCGCTTTGGTAAAGTCGAGAATATTACAGGTTTTGATCGCTGCCTGGATTGCTGTTTTTTGATTCGGCATAGCGGTCGAGATATGTGTAGGTCCGACCACGGTTGATGTCAGTCCATTGGCATACGTTGCTTCACGATCCATCTTATCGACTAACCGCTGCGTCGTGAAATCGGCTGTACCTACTCCGTTTGCGTTTCCTTCTGTTTCCTCTGTCAAATCGAGTACCACCATCTTCGTGACCTCTGGTCCTCCATAAGCATATGGCGTCGGGTATCGTCCCGTTATGTTTGGATCCATCCCATCACCACTTATGTTCTTTCCAATCTCATCGATAATCAGAACATCAATCTGATCAAAGAATAATTTTGGTAAAGTTGTTTTGGCTAATTGTTGTAAATCCGGCTCGCGTTCCTCAATTTCTTCCGGTAACAGCACTTCCAATTTAGCCACTTTATCAAACGCATTCTCTACCGTCGCTACCGCAAACAGAATTGGCATTTTATCCAATATAATTTTTGCCATGGCTGGAACGTGCTCTGCCATATGTTTAAATCCTAACTGGTGACAGGCTTCTGCACCTTTTTGTTTTCCTAAACCGATACTGATCATTTTCATTATTCCACTTTCAACCGGTCCTCTGAATGCTGTATGCGGTTTCACTCGATTGATAACAACTATGCCATCTGCTTCTGAAGCAAGTTCATCAACATAGATCGGTAAGCCATTTTCTAGTTGATCAATTTGGATTACTTCCATCGATGAACGAATCTCAGCTCCGACAACCTCTTCTTTTACTCCGAGATGTTCAAGAACTGCCTTTTGACCCGATCCGGTAGCGCCTCCATGGCTTCCCATACATGGCACGATAAACGGCTTTGCGCCTTGTTCTTTTAGAAAATCAATCGTTCCTTTCGTTGTTTCTACGAGACGGTCGAGTCCACGGCTGCCAACTGCTACCGCTACCTCCATCCCTGGTGTTATGTTATTTTCCAATCCTTTCTGATTTAATTGCTGAGATAATACAGCACCTAAATCATCTACCTGTTCATCATTAAAGGACTGTTTTACCTTTGCCATTTTTGGGATCGGAATATGTTCAACAAGTTCATGTAAAATTCCCATCTTTCTCTCTCCTTTGCGTACTTCAGAATTTCGTTTACAGCAAGTTGTTCGCTACATAAATGACTATGGTAACCGTAACCATACTGGCTATGGTTGAAAAAAGCACGGTTTGTGCAGCTAGATCGGGATGGCTTTTGTATTCCTCTGCAATGACAGCACTATTGACGGACGTTGGCATAGCAGACGCGATCAATAATGCTTGTGCGATAACACCGTCTAACCGGAACAACAAAATAATTAAGAAGGCAACGACGGGTCCTCCAATTAATCGAATCGACATACTTGCATAAACTGAATATAAACCTTTTTTAAACTTAAACCTTGCCACCTGGGCGCCTAACGTCATTAAAGCTAAAGCTACCATCGAATCTGCAATATAGTTCGCAGAGACCCAAACAGGATCTGGAATAGGTACATTCCATGCATTTAACGCAACACCTGCAAGCATGGCATATAATACCGGCATTTTGAAATACCCTAAGGCTGCCTTCCATTTACCGTCTTTGGCTGCTCTTAATGAAAAGATACCATAGGAAAACAGGAAGATGTTTTGCAGCGTAAGGACAATAACCTGTATCGACATCGCAAAAGGATCACCACGAAACACAAGATCATTGACAGGTACACCATAATTACCAGAATTAAAGAACATAACACTATTAGCAAAAGTGGTTCGTTTCCCACCTTTAATCGCCATAACTTTGGCTACTACAATGGCTATTGCATATAAAATAACCACTAACAGAACAAAAAAGACGAATACATGTAAAAATAAATCAAAGCTGAATGTCGCCTCATACAAGCGGACGAAAATAAAAGCCGGAACAACAAAATAAATATTTAATTTCGCTAATGTTGCTAAGTCTAGTTGAAATTTAAGGTGTAAAGTAAACCCAATCGCTAACAAAATAAATATAGGTAGGATTACATCTTTGAAGATGACAAGAAACTCTGCCAAATAAAACCACTTCCTCACAAAATAACAACGTTGTTATTCACTATATTATCATACCCATACTAAAAAAGGAATGCTGTTTTTATTTTTTTCTTCCAACTATTGCTTTTTACGCGTAGTGGCCGGGACAAAAGAATGTTAAACAAATTAAAAGCCGAACCTAACATGACATGTCCTTAAACAAGATTCGTGCTACCTTCGGCTCTTATCTTGTTCTGTAAAGGTATACTGTGAAGTAAATTCTACAACAGATCGTGGAAAGCGTGAATCAAATGAATAGGGAAAACTTTTTATTCCAATTTGGTCATTTTGACATTTTTAATGTGCGTAGCAAAGCTCCGGAAATATGCTCCGCGTCCTGTGGGGCACGGATTCAGCTAGGCTACTACTTGAACAATTTCTTTGCTGTCTTGTGCCGAGGAAGCTTACTTAGAAGCATTACTTGCAGGCACAGACTAAGTGACTCTTCAACTCGCTCTGACGCATGCGGAGTCTCCGCATACTTCCTACGCTTAAAGGAAGTTCCTACAACGATTGGAACAGTTAAAAGCAGTAGTTCTAGGCATTATAAATTGCTTAATATAGTATGAACACGCGTTGATACCACTCCATATACTACCTCTTGCATCAATTGTAGAACAAGTACCATAGCTTCAGCCGTGCCCCGCAGGACGCGAAGTGGTTGGCAGGAGCGGTATCCTAGCATATAAACTATGTCAATATGGTCTCAACGCTAATTAACGACAGTATTAATTTAAATCTTAATTGTTCGCTTTCTAGCTTACTCATTTTTATTATATCCTCGCTACTCTCTCAATCCAACGCACTATTTGGTTACATCGATTGCTGCGGCTTGTGCCTTAAGACATAGTTCAGCAGCTTTGAATGCATGCTTTTGTGTCATCGCATTCTCTGTGCGATCAATACAGTCCTTAATTAATTCGCCGAAAAATGGATAACCCACCTTACCATTCAAATCAAAATGCTGCTCTCCTTTTTGATCGACTAAATACAGTTGATTCCCTCCTTTTTCGGTAGCTAAATCAACATATTTACGAATTTCAATCATTCCATCCGTTCCGATAATAAAGGTACGACCATCACCCCAGTTACTTAATCCATCCGGTGTAAACCAATCGACACGGAAAAATTGTGTTGCACCATTATCCCCTTTTAAAGTCGCATCACCATAATCGTCGAGTTCAGGATATTCAGAATGATTATAGTTTCCGATTTTACTATGCAATACTTCTGCATCCTCACAACCTGCGAAGAACAGAAATTGCTCAATCTGATGACTGCCTATATCGCATAAAATCCCGCCATATCGGTCCTTCTGATAAAACCAATCCGGGCGACTAGGCGCATTAAGGCGGTGCGGTCCGAAGCCGGTAATCTGAATAACTTTACCAATAGCACCTTGCTCGATTAACTGACCAGCAAATACAGCACTTTCCACATGAAGACGTTCGCTGAAGTATACCATATACTTTTGTCCTGTTTCTTCAACGACTTTTTTGGTCGCCTCTAGTTGCTCTAAAGTCGTAAATGGTGTTTTGTCTGTAAAATAATCTTTGCCTGCCCGCATCACACGATTACCAAGTGCACTACGCTCAGATGGGATTGCTGCAGCTGTTACTAACTGCACTTCCTTATCTTCTAACACTTGCTCGACAGACTCCGCTTGACGGGCTTGTGGAAATTTCTCCAAAAAGCGGTCCACCTTTTCCTGATCAGGATCATAAACCCATTTCAATGTTGCGCCCGCTTCGACAAGGCCGTTACATTGACCGAAGATGTGACCATGATCCAAGGCAACTGCCGCAATCACAAATTCCCCTTCCTTGACTACTGGATTTGGTTTTCCTTTTGGTGCATAATTCATGCCATCTCCATTACTCATGGTAAATTCCTCCTCATAATCTAGTATTCTATCTCCTATTGTAAGTGTTTTCAGCCAATGTTCCAATCAAAACCAATCAGCATATCCCATTTTTCTCAAATTTTCTGCCGAATCATGTAAACAATCGTATGGATCACGACCATATGTGTCATCCTGTTCGATTAAAAAGTATTGAGCTCCTGCTTCAATACTCGCCTCTATAATTTCTGGCATATTTAAATTTCCTTCACCTACTTCGGCAAATTCTATTAAATTGGTAAACTTATTAAAAAAGTTACTCATATCTTGGAAATCATCGTCTGTTAAACGCAAATCACCTATACGGTAATCTTTTAAATGTATAAGGGCAACACGGTCCTTATACTGTTTAATGAAAGATGCCGGATCAACGCCTGCACGGTGGATCCAATGAACATCTAATTCAAATCCTAATTGACTTGTATTTTCTTTCATTAAATCAAGCAAAAAGGTACCATCAATTCTTTGAAATTCGATATGATGTGTATGATAATAAAGTTTAATGCCGTCATTCGCTAATTTATGAGCCATCTCTTCCGCCTGGGAAATGAATGACATCATTTTTTGTTTATCTCCCATTTTGGTAAACGGTAACATTCCGATTCTAATAAACTGGCAATTTAAGTTTTTGCAATCGGCAACAATTTTGTCATAGTCATCTAGTAAATTTTCTTGTTCACGCCCAGGCATCATCGGCTCTAAAGGAGCACTAATAGCAGTGATTTCAATATCAAAGTCCTCACTTGCCCTCTTTAATTCGCGTACATTATCCTCCAACATTGGTATCTGGGAAACTTCAACTGAGCGAAAACCTAATTCATGCAACTTCTTCATCGTTTCATATGCACCTGTTTCTTCGACCTTTTGTTTTAGCATCATCATTTGCACACCTATTTTTGCTTTAGTCATTGGAATACCTCCATACTGATTTTTTCTTTCCGTTCAGACGATTGATAAATCGTATCAATCATTTCCATCGAAATTAGACCATCACTTGCATGAATATAATCAGAACCGTCCGTACAGATTTGCTGATAAAACTGATCGATTAATTTCGCATGGCTTGCTCCATAGTAAAACTTGCTTCCCGGTAGTTTGCGATCTTCTGCAATCTTTACTTTTTCTCCATCGTCTTTTGCAATGGTCAGTATACTGTCCTTAATAGTCAGTTTCGCCCTTTCTAATACAACCTGAAACTCGACAGACGAATTTTGTGCATTCGACACCGTTGCAAAAAACAGTCCAGTTGCCTGATTCTCAAACGTAATATGAGCCGTTGCTGTATCCTCAATATCATGACCATAATCCAATAATTGATCTACAGAGCCTCTGATCGCATCAATCTTTCCACCAATTAATTGCAATAAATCAAGTGTATGAATGGATTGGTTGATCATCACCCCTCCACCAGCTGTTGCCATTGAACCACGCCACGGTTTTTCATTATAGTAAGATTTTGGTCTGTGCCATGTTACAATTCCTTTTAACCCTGTTACAGCACCATATTCTCCACTGTTCACAATCGATTGAAGCGCTTCGACAGTTTCGTTTAATCGATTTTGCAAATTGACACATATTTTCACCTGTGGATATTGATGTTCCAGTGCAGCAATCGCTCGACTGTCGGTCAATGTATGTGCAAGTGGTTTTTCAAGGAGAACATGTACACCCTTCTCCACCGCTGCTTTAGTTACCTGGTAATGTAAATGGTGAGGAAGGCAAATATGCAAGCAGTCTAATTGCTCCACTTCTAACATTTGTTGATAGTCCTTATAGAATGACACACCCGGAACATGATGTGTGCATGTCTCATCAATATCACAAACTGCGATAAGCTCTACCTCTGGATGTTGCTGCAGAATCGGAATATGAATGTTAGAAATATCACCTAGACCAACTACTCCTGCCTTTAACATCAGCTCACCCCTCTTCCTGTCTATTTTTCCAACGCTCTCCGTTTTTCTAATTCCTGTAAATACAATTCTTCATCAATTGGCAAGCAAACCTCTTGATTCAACCAGCTTGATAAGTGCATGGCGTTTGCCAATTCCACACCATTTATGCCGTCACTCCCGGGAGCAATCAAAGGCGTTCCATCCAAAATATTTGCAGCGAAATTCTCTAGAACAGCTAAATGCTGTCCACCCCAGACACTGTCGAACTCTAATACTTCTTCTTCATATATAGCTTCAGGACCCTTTCCTCTGAGCAACGTCATCATATCCTGCATCGACATCGAGTTGCTCATTTCTCGCTCTGGTTTGTGCAGACGCTTCAGTGTGATTTTTTTACTATCATCCACTATGATTTTTCCTTTATCACCTAATATCTCTAAACGGTCCGTGCCCATCACATCATGGGTACAAGTAACAAATACACCTGTTGCGCCATTTCCATAGTCAACAATCGTAGTAACATCGTCTTCTACCGGAATATTTCTCTGATAACCATACTGAGCCTTTGTATAAACTTTCTCTGGCATACCGCACATCCATTGCAACAAATCTATCTGGTGTGGTGCTTGATTGACAAGAACACCACCGCCTTCTCCATCCCAAGTTGCGCGCCAAGAACCCGCATCATAATATCCTTGTGGACGCCACCATGTCGTAATGATCCAATTTGTTCTTCTAACCCCACCTATTTCACCACTATCAATAATTTCCTTCACTTTTTGGTAAAGTGGATTGGTCCGTTGATTAAACATAATTGCATAAGTTAGCGCAGGCTTTGTTGCCGCAAATTCATTGATTTCGCGTACTTGCTTCGTATAAACGCCCGCCGGTTTTTCTAATAATGCGTGAATATCACGTTTCAGTGCTTCGATTCCCATCTCCGGGTGCAAATAATGTGGGACACACGTAACGATGGCATTGACGTTTCCACTGTCCAGCATTTCAATATAGTTATTATAAAAAGGAACTTTCGGATATTCAGATTGTGCTCGCTCTTGTTTAGCTGAATCAATATCACATATCGCACCTATTTCCATGTTACGGATGCGTCCTTCTTTAATAAAATTGGCATACGCACCACCCTGCTGACCTAACCCGATGATTCCTAATTTAACTGTTGACATCATTCATCACTCCTTTTATATATTTCAAGGCGTTTCTGCCGATAGCTTCTCGCAGTCATACCGACATGGTTTTTGAAGAATCGACTAAAATGTGAAACGCTTTCAAAACCACATTCATTTGCTACTTGTTCCAATGTTTTGTCTACTTCTACCTCAAGTAGAAATTTCACCTGTTGCAATCTTGTGGCCATAACATATTCCATCACGGTATAACCTGTCATCTCTTTAAAAACATGTGACACATAAGATTTACTTAAACTCAGTTCATCTGCAATTTTTTGAATCGTTAATTTTTTGTGAAAATGTGTTTGAATATAACTAGCAATGGTTTCCGCGTGATAGGCTTTGTCATGTTTGTGATTTACCTGTTTGTGCGACGATACCTTACCCAACCGGTTAATGAAGATCAGCAAATGAGCAAGCATGGCCTTGATCTCCCATATTTTCTCTTCGGGCGGAAGCTGTTGATCCACATAAATTGCTCTCATGCTTTTAAATAGTGCTTCAATTTCATGACCAAGTTGTTGGTTCCTCGGTCGGATTAAACAATGGTGAATGGAACGGAACACATTAAGCAAGCTACTGGCATTCATTGATTCCAACAGCGGTTCAATAAATTCAGGTGAAAAATGAATATGACTGCGGATGTATTCACTATTGTCAGGTATGTTGGGCTTATGCAACGCAAGTCCATCCATTAATAAGATATCTCCCGGTTGTAAATCATAAATTTGATTATGAATCAAATAGCGGCAAACCCCTTTATGAAATAAGAAAATTTCAAATTCCTGATGTGAATGTGCCCTAATATTAGAGAACTGACCTTCTATCCGGTAATTAATCATTACGTTATCTGCCATCTCATCACCTTTATTTCTTCATAGCCTTATTTTATTGTAAACGATTAGATAATAGAATGGCTAAAAATGCTTGATTTTTTTATTTTTTTGACTGAGAGTGCTTTTTGTTGGAGCAGTCAGAATCCAACAGCCCATTTAATATCAAAAGAAGGCTGGCATCCGACAAAACATGTGTAGAATGAAACTTATTTTCAAGTTATCTGTTATTTCACTAAAATATCTTTATTTCAAACCGATATAATAGATGCACTCCTCCATTGTGATAAAAAAGTACATGGCTGTCAGGAATCCACTTATACTAGCAAATAAATAACAAACAACTAAAAGGAGATTGTACAGATATGGAAACACATTTACAACAATTAAGAGTTGAACTCGTTCGTTTTATGATGGTGTATAAGTTTGCCTTAGAAGAAGTCCATACGAAAATCAATATTCTGCAACAGGAATTTCAATATATGCATGATTATAATCCGATCGAGCATGTGAAATCCCGTGTGAAATCACCTGAAAGTATCTTAAAGAAAATAAGAAAAAAAGACATCCCGCTATCGATAACAGAAATTCAGGAAAATATTCGCGACATAGCCGGTATCCGAATCAATTGTTCGTTCAAAAAAGATATCTACCGCATTTCCCAAATGCTAGAGAATCAGAAGGATATTACCGTTATTCAAAAAAAAGACTATATAATAAATCCTAAATCTAATGGTTATCGCAGTATGCATTTAATCATTCAAATCCCTATCTTTATGTCTGATCGTGTTGAAAACGTATTTGTTGAAATTCAAATTCGAACGATTGCGATGGATTTCTGGGCTAGTTTAGAGCACAAGATTTACTATAAATATAATAAAGATATACCAGATAGACTAAAAGCTGAATTAAAGGATGCCGCATCTTCTGCAACAGAGCTTGACAGAAAGATGGAATCTATCCATCAGGAAATTAATGAAATCAAGCAACAGACAGATCTTTTATCTGATCAGGATGAAGAAATGATCTTCCCAATGGAATTGTTAAAGGAGATAGTGGATAATAATTAATAGAAGGAGCAGAACATTGCCAAAGGAAACGTTTTTTAACTTACCAACTGAAAAGAAACAGAAATTATTAGATGCGCTGCATAAAGAATTCTCAGAGCAACCACTCGCGACTGCCTCGATCGCTCATATTATACAATACGCCGATATACCTCGAGGCAGCTTTTATCAATATTTCGATGATCTGGAAGACGCCTATTTCTATATTTTTAATCAGCAAATAGAACTGGCTATGGTTAAGTACATCTGGATTCTGGAAAAAAGTGAAGGAGACATATTCCAAGCATCTATTGAATTGTACCGTATTATAATTCAAGAGGAAGATCACTTTACCTTCTTTAAACATGCTTTTCTTAATATGAACTATAAAATCGAAAAATGTCTCTCAGGTATCTTTGCTAATGAGGAACGTTTCGAACATTTTGAAGACATTTATAAAAGACTTGACTTACAATCTCTTAAACTAGAAAAAAAAGAAGAAATATTTCAATTGATGAAGTTGATTTCCGCGATTACTTTGCATAATATTACAGAGAAGTTTTCTAAAGAATTGTCACTGGATGAAGCTGTTCAAACGTATCAGACACAATTGGCTTTCATCAAATCAGGTGTTGTTCAGTAATTTTTGTTTAGGGAGGTAGGAGATGAACCATATAAACAGATTTCGTATTATCGGCTTCTTGGAAGGAAGTTCTTTATTGCTTCTATTATTCTTGGCAATGCCCCTGAAATATTGGGCGGGATTACCAGAAATTGTTACGGTATTTGGCAGTGTACATGGTGGTCTGTTCATTGTATACATATTGTTTACTATTTACACAACTATCACAGTCCGATGGCACTTCATCTGGTTTTTAAGCGCTGTTATTGTTGCTTTCATCCCGTTCGGTAATTTCATTCTGGACAAGCGAATCCGTCTATCATTTCAATAACAAGATGACGATTTGGGCAACCCAACATATCAAGAATCTCAGCTAACATAATTCGTGGTATGTCCGCATTTTCTTATGCTTTATCTATAAACTATGAAGTAACTTCGTATATAACCGTAAAAAATGAACGTGATGATCAGCTTTGAGATCATATTGACATATATACTGTGCTTAAATTCCGCTCCTGCCAACCACTTCGCGTCCTGCGGGGCACGGCTGAAGCTAGGCTGCTACTCGACTTACTTCTCTGCTGCCTTGCACCGAGGAAGCCTACTTCGAAGCGTTACTAGTAGACGCAGGTGCAGACGTGGTAGATCTTCAGCACCTACACGTCCCGCGGGAGTCTACGTGGTTGGCCTACGCTGATGTTAATATTTTACAACCAATGTAAGAGGTAGCATTTTGAGCGGTATCCATATTTGTCTATACTTCATTTAAAAAATGCTTTAACTGCAGGTAATTAAAATTTCTTAATCCCAGTATGACTAGCAATAGAATAGAGTGTCTGGAGTAGCTACCTTTTTTAATGAATGATATATGTTCCTATATTCAAAACACTAACAATAGTGGGGAGAGTCTCTGTATATTTCATACGCTTAAGTCAAAGTTCCACAACGAATAAAATAGCTAAAAACAGTGGCTATAAGCATATCATGTACTTATAATGAAGATGCTTATTTATAAGCGTAATGTAAACAGGCCAATATACTACCTCTTTCCTCAATTGTAGCAAGTACCTTAGCGCAGGCAAACCACGGAGACTCCCGTGGGATCAGCGCGAGCTGAAGATCCACTTAGGAAAGAAAATTCTTTTCTTTCCTAAGTTAGCTGAAGCCGTGCCCCACAGGACGCGGAGTGGTTGTCCGGAGCGATATTTTAGCACACAAACCATGTCTAAATGATCTCTTGGAAAATTTTCACATTATATATAGCTAAATGGTCATTACTTCGCAGTTTGCTTCTACTCTGTAACTAAAACAGTACTTATTTATATCTTGAAACTTCATTTTCTAGCATACACACTTCTGTTATCATTTCATTCCGCTTAGCTGTGACAAGGGGTGATGATTGTCATACATGTCGATTCATTTGAAGGATTGCGAGAAATTGATTAGCTATATATGACGCACTATATTTAAAATCCTGCTGAATCCATTCTATTATTAATCCCCACAGGGCATATGCCTGATAACTGGCGATCAATTCAAGGTCAATGGCTTGATTCGGTTGCTGGGAACTAGCTGCTTCCTTCATTAAATCTTTTAATTTTTGGCAGATCCTACTTTGCAAACCTTCCAATGCATTCGATTTAGCTATCACCGTATAAAAGTCGTTATAACTTGCAACATGTTCGAAGATTTTGATCGACGACCCTGTTAAATTATCCACATTTAACTCTTTAAATTGATGTAAAGGCTCACGATAAGACACGATCAGATCTGCTATCACATCATCCACCATCTCTTCTAACAATTGCTCTTTATATTGATAATGCTTGTAAAACGTTCCCCTGTTCACATCCGCCTTTGTCACAATTTCCATAACTGTGATGTGTTGGAGAGTTTGTTGTTTTAATAAAGACATCAAGGCTTTTTTGAGTGCTTTTTTCGATTTTCGAACGCGACGATCCTGATATTCATTCATGTATATATTCTCCCTGTTTGTTTAATAATAGGTAGTAATTGAACATAAGAAACATATTTGTCTAATAGTCAACAAAACAAAGTCTGATTGATGATTGTTTCTCCCATATTGGTATATTATACTATAAACAGGTGTTGATTAACATACACCTGTTTATTTTTTAGGTGACGTTTACAAAAATGTCTGAGGAGGAGTTAGTTATGAAATTACAAAACAAAGTAGCAATTGTAACAGGTGCGGCTTCCGGTATGGGTAAAGCGATTGCAGAACGTTTCTCAGTAGAAGGAGCAGCAGTTGTATTAGCTGATTTAAACGCAGAAGGTGTTAATACGCTAGCAGATGAAATAAACAATAATGGTGGAAAAGCAAAAGCTGTTGAAGTAAATATTTCCAATCTTGATGACATCGATCAAATGATTGATACAGCAGTCAATGAATTTGGAACATTAGATATACTTGTCAATAACGCAGGAATCATGGACAGTTTTGAACCAGTGGCAGAAGTGGATGATGACCGTTGGGATTTAATTTTTGATATTAATACGAAAGGTGTTATGCGTGCGATGCGAAAAGCCATCCCTGTCTTTTTAGATAAGGGACAAGGAGTCATTATTAACACCGCTTCTTCTGGTGGATTAAATGGTGCTCATGCGGGTGCAACGTATACTGCATCGAAGCATGCTGTCATCGGGTTAACAAAGAATACTGCTTTTATGTATGCACAGAAGGGTATTCGTTGTAATGCGATTGCACCAGGTGCAGTAGCTACCAATATCTCGAACTCAATGAAAAATGTGAGCCAGTATGGCAGCGAACGACTTAAATTAAGTCAGTCCCTTATTCCAAATGTAGGATCTCCTGAAGATATCGCGAATGTCGCATTATTCCTTGCATCTGATGAAGCTTCATTTGTCAACGGTACAACCATTACAGCTGACGCTGGATGGACGTCCGCATTTTAATCAAATAATAACTCAATATCAGCCATTACTGAATTTCAGTAGTGGCTTTTTTGCTTTTATTCATAGTTCTTGCTCCCAGTTCATAAAATGAAATAGCAGCAAAGAACGGAGGGTAATAAGATGATCGTAATTGTCAGACAGGGTGATTCTCTATGGGATTACAGTCAATTATTTGGGATTCCACTAACACTTATCGTCGCATCGAATAAACAGGTGAATCCAAACCAGATGATGATTGGCCAACAAATAGCCATTCCTGGATATGAGTTACAAACGCATACGATTCAATCAGGTGATACATTATGGGGAATTGCTCAAACCAATCAAATGCCAATCGACCTTTTATATTTAGTTAATCCTGGTATTCAGCCGATGGCTTTACAAATCGGTCAAAATATTAACATTCCTCGCCGAATTACAAATTCTATTATTTCGGATGTTGATCATTACACCTATGATAAAATGCGAGCAGATATACAAAGGCTTCGTAACCTATACCCCTTTATGGATCAGCAAATTATCGGCAATTCCGTATTAAATAAAGATATTATCGAACTGCGGATTGGAACCGGAACTCGTCAAAAACACATTAACGGTTCTTTTCATGCAACGGAATGGATTACTACCCCGATTATTATGAAATTTTTGAATGATTATGTTTTAGCTCTGACAAACAGTCAGCAAATACGTGGACTTAACTTATTACCTTTTTTTGAATCAAACACACTGTCTTTAGTACCGATGGTTAATCCAGACGGTGTCGATCTCGTCTTAGATGGAGCTGATGCAGCAGGTTCAAAAAGAGATTTTGTCCTATCGATAAACGACGGAAATACTGATTTTTCTGAATGGAAAGCAAATATAAATGGAGTGGATCTCAATAATCAGTACCCAGCGTTGTGGGAAACAGAAGCTGATCGTAAACCGACATCGCCTCAGCCTCGAGACTTTCCTGGCTATCAACCACTGTCAGAGCCCGAAGCGATAGCTATGGCAAATCTAGCCCAACAGTGGCCATTTGAGATCTTGAATGCTTTTCATACACAAGGGCAAGAAATTTACTGGGGTTTCCAGGGCTTAGAGCCTCCTCAGTCTGAAACTATCGTCGAAGAATTCAGCCGTGTCAGCGGCTATGAAGCTATCCAATATGTTGACAGCTATGCCGGTTACAAAGATTGGTTTATACAAGAGTTTCAACGTCCTGGTTATACAGTTGAACTCGGTATCGGGGTCAATCCATTACCAATTTCCCAGTTTGATGAAATTTATGAAGATACATTAGGGATCATGCTGGCCACTTTATATATGTAAGTAACAGAAACAAACAGACTATTTTAGCCAACGTGAATGAACTGGAACCAAAGAAATGTAAATAAATAAAGCCGAAGTAATACAAAATGACACCTAACCAGATTCGTGTTACATTCGGCTTTTTTCTTACGCTTTATCTATAAACTATGAAGTAACTTCGTATATAACCGTAAAAAATGAACGTGATGATCAGCTTTGAGATCATATTGACATATATACTGTGCTTAAATTCCGCTCCTGCCAACCACTTCGCGTCCTGCGGGGCACGGCTGAAGCTAGGCTGCTACTCGACTTACTTCTCTGCTGCCTTGCACCGAGGAAGCCTACTTCGAAGCGTTACTAGTAGACGCAGGTGCAGACGTGGTAGATCTTCAGCACCTACACGTCCCGCGGGAGTCTACGTGGTTGGCCTACGCTGATGTTAATATTTTACAACTAATGTAAGAAGTAGCATTTTGAGCGGTATCCATATTTGTCTATACTTCATTTTAAAAATGCTTTAACTGCAGGTAATTAAAATTTCTTAATCCCAGTATGACTAGCAATAGAATAGAGTGTCTGGAGTAACTACCTTTTTTAATGAATGATATATGTTCCTATATTCAAAACACTAACAATAGTGGGGAGAGTCTCTGTATATTTCATACGCTTAAGTCAAAGTTCCACAACGAATAAAATAGCTAAAAACAGTGGCTATAAGCATATCATGTTACTTATAATGAAGATGCTTATTTATAAGCGTAATGTAAACAGGCCAATATACTACCTCTTTCCTCAATTGTAGCAAGTACCTTAGCGCAGGCAAACCACGGAGACTCCCGTGGGATCAGCGCGAGCTGAAGATCCACTTAGGAAAGAAAATTCTTTTCTTTCCTAAGTTAGCTGAAGCCGTGCCCCACAGGACGCGGAGTGGTTGTCCGGAGCGATATTTTAGCACACAAACCATGTCTAAATGATCTCTTGGAAAATTTTCACATTATATATAGCTGAATGGTCATTACTTCGCAGTTTGCTTCAACTTCGTATTACCTGGAATTTAGGACAGCACTTATTTATATCTTGATTGTGCGAGAAGGACAAAGTATTAAAATTGCGAGTTTTAATTTCCACGGTCCTGTTACTTCCAAATCTTCGCATATTTTTTCGATACTTAGAATCTTCCTCTAACTCGATTAAGGACAATGCCACTTTTTCGATCTCTGGATTCTCTGTCACTTGATAGATATTATATAGATTTTGGATCATATCATTTCGTCTTAACGTGTAATTTTTTTCATCTGTGCCATTGATAAATCGGTCTGTCATCCGATCAACGACAAGCCTCTCGTGTTGCTCACCTGCTAAGGCAATTCGCCATATTGCTTGTAACGTATGTCTTGCGGTTACGAATTTTTCGTCATAGGTTACTTGCCACACCTGATCGAAATCCTCTAGTATCCGATTCTCAGGATCACTAATGGCTAAATAAGACAAAAACTGGCCAGCACGTGAGCGATCATGGGCATCCTTGCTCGATAAATCTTCGACAAGCTTGTCCCACACTTCATAAGCCCAATCAACTTCTTTTTTCATTTCCGCAATCAACTGATTATATGCTTGATATTGTTTGTTACGATCTTTGCTTTTCAGATTTTCGAAGTAGGATTGAACAGCATTATTCACATGTAACACCCTTTGCTATTTATTCATTCTATAACGAAAGCTGTTTATCTCTCGATAAACAGCTTTCATACAACTAAGGTAATTTATTTCCTGCAACGCGGTATATATCATACCACTCTTCCCTTGATAGCGTGACATCTGATGCTTTAGCTATTTGGGAGATTCTTTCCGGATTCATCGAGCCAATTATTGGTTGCATGTTTGCCGGATGTCTTAGAATCCAGGCGATTGCAATGGCAGATTTTGATACACCTTTTTTGTCTGCATATTCTTGAAGTTTTTCATTTAGGACCGGGAATTGATCGTTATCAACAAAAACCCCTTCAAAGAAACCATGTTGGAATGGCGACCACGGTTGGATCGTCATGTCATGGAGACGGCTGTAATCGATCACGCCACCATCACGAACAATGGACGGATCATGTTCCATATTTACATTCAGTCCAGCATCAATCATTGGTGTAAACATTAAGCTGAATTGTAATTGATTCGCAATAAGGTCCTGTTCCACTGATTTTTTTAACAACTCAATTTGCACCGGATTGTGATTACTTACACCAAAATGACGAACCTTGCCACTTTGTTTTAATTCGTTAAAAGCTTCCGACACTTCTTCTGGTTCCATTAACGCATCTGGCCTATGTAATAACAATATATCAAGATAATCTGTTTTTAACCGTTGTAAGCTTCCTTCCACAGAACGAATAATGTGTTCTTTGGAGAAGTCAAAAAAGCCGTCGCGAATACCGCATTTTGATTGAATAACCATTTTTTCACGAATCGAAGGATTCATATCAATCGCATCAGCAAAAATTTCTTCTGATTTACCAGCTCCATAAATATCGGCATGGTCAAACATATCAATGCCTGCTTCCATACTCTGTTCGATGACCCGGTTGGCCTCTTGTGTCGTTAACTGATCCATGCGCATGCAGCCGAGTGCTATTTCACTAACTTGCAGACCGCTATTTCCCAACTCTAACTTGTTCATTACCATCACCTCTCTTACATGTTAGCACATCGCTAATTTGTAAGCGATTAAATTGCTTGTCCAGCACCTATACATGTTAAGTTGTAGCTAGATACAATGCTCCTTTAATTCCCGCTTCATCTGTTAATCCAGGTGGCACAATATACTGATCAATCTCAGCTTCTGTTAGATGCGGCGAGCTGACATATTCATTCAGCATTTCTAACACTTTTTTGCGAACTAACGGAAAGAGCTGTTGTTGTTTCATCACGCCTCCCCCCATTATGATCCTCTCTGGTGACAAAATGTAAATATAATTCGTTAATGCTTGTGCAAGATAAAATGCTTCCATTTCCCAGACTTTTTCATTTTCGGCTAACTCATGGCCTTTCTTGCCCCACCTTTTTTCCAATGAAGGTCCAGCAGCAATCCCTTCCAGACAGTCGTGGTGATAAGGACATGTCCCTTCATAGTTATCATCAGGATGGCGAGCGACTTTAATATGCCCCATTTCCGGATGCGAGAGCCCTTTCAATGTTTGACCGTTGAAATAGGCACCCGCACCAATTCCAGTACCGACTGTGATATAGAGACAGGAGTCAACGTCTTTTGCGTTTCCCCATTTTACTTCAGACATTGCCGCTACATTTACATCGGTATCTATCATCACTTCTACACCGAGTTTATCTTTTAATATAGCGCCTAACGGATAACCTATCCAATCAGTCTTCGGTGAATTTTGGATTTGGCCATAACTCTTGCTTTCCTGATTTATATCAATAGGACCAAAGCCTCCAAGTCCCAACCGTTCAATTCCTTTTCCTTCAAAAAACATGATCACCTTTGGCACCGTTATCTCCGGATGCTCTGTCGGAATGACCGTCTTTTCAAAAATTTCCCCATGTTCATCACCGATTGCTAACACAAATTTGGTACCGCCTGCTTCAATTCCCCCAAGCTTCATTTCTACACCCTCCAGCTATATGCTTTTTTCACTCTTATTGTAGCATAATCTCTTTTGCAAATAGAATAACATACTCTTTACTTCTGCATACTATCTAAAAAAAGGAGTATGAAAATGGAAGTATTCTATCTAATCGCTATTTTATCAGCCAGTCTGATCATATTATTGAAACATTGGGGGTTGCTCATGATACAAGTGGCGGCTCTGATCATCGTCAGTCTGTTTGCATCTGCTACATTCTTATGGTTAATTATAGCCATTCAATTACTGGCAGGAATCTGGTTGCTTCTGAAAACCTTACAAGCAGTGGACTATAACTATCAATTAGAGCTGGAAAAAACACATCGAATCGAGCAACATTGGACAAAAGGCCATCAATCCGGCACGAAAAAGAATTTTTTATCATAGGTAGGAAAGCATTATTCTGCTATAATATGTGAATCATCTTAAAAAAGGAGTTATACATTCCATGTTAAAGCAGTTTTTTTCTTATTATAAACCACACAAACGCTTGTTTATTATTGACTTTAGCTGTGCTGTGTTTGTGGCAATTCTGGAACTTGCCTTTCCTGTTGCTGTGCAATGGTTAATTGACGAACTTTTGCCAAACGGGGAATGGGATAAGATTGTGACGGTCAGCATCCTATTATTAGCAGTTTATGTCCTGAGCACGTTCATGCAATTCATCGTCAGCTACCTTGGTCATAAACTAGGAATCAATATTGAAACTGATATGCGCGAAGAGTTATTTACGCATGTGCAAAGACAATCTTTCCGTTTCTTTGACAATACGAAAACAGGTCATATCATGAGTAGAATTACGAACGATTTATTTGATATCGGCGAACTTGCTCACCATGGACCAGAGGACTTTTTTATTGCCATCATGACATTTACCGGCGCATTTTGGATTATGTTCACCATCAATCCTACCCTTGCAATCATCGCACTCGTCATCGTTCCATTATTAACAGTATTAGTGACCTATTGTAATATCGCGATGAATAAAGCATGGCATCGAATGTATCATAATATTGCTGACGTCAATGCACGTGTGGAAGACGCTGTTTCCGGTGTTCGAGTCGTACAGTCTTTTACTAATGAAGATTTTGAATTAAATCGATTCAACCAGGACAACGGTCGTTTCCGTAAAGCAAAAATTAAAGCATACAAAGTAATGGCAGGAACACATTCCAGCATTTACATGATGACACGCTTCCTAACGCTGATTGTTTTAGTAGTGGGTGCCTGGTTAAGTTTCAATGGAAGTTTATCGTACGGTGAATTAGTAAGCTTCGTATTATACACTAATGTACTTATTAAACCAGTCGATAAAATCAGTGCCCTCTTGGAACTCTATCCAAAAGGGATGGCAGGATTCCGTCGTTTTCAGGAGATCTTAGCAAAAGAACCGGAAATCAAAAACGATCCGAACGCTATGGAAGTGGACAAGCTAACTGGAAATATTCGTTTTGATCACGTTGACTTCTCCTATGATGGTCATCAACAGGTATTAGAAAATATCAACTTGCAAATAACCCCTGGTGAAACAGTTGCCTTTGTCGGTCCATCAGGTGCTGGCAAAACAACAATTTGTTCACTTATTCCAAGGTTCTATGATGTCAATAATGGCTCGATTTCGATCGATGACCACGACATTCGTAATATAACAAAAAAATCGCTCCGTTCCCAGATCGGTATTGTACAACAGGACGTTTTTCTGTTTACAGGAACAGTCCGTGAGAATATCGCATATGGAAAACAGAATGCAACAGATGAAGAAATAATGCTCGCAGCGAAAAAAGCACATCTTGATCAGGTGATTGCCGATTTACCAGACGGCTATGATACACAAATTGGCGAACGTGGCTTGAAACTTTCCGGTGGTCAGAAACAACGGATGGCGATTGCCAGAACATTCTTAAAGAATCCGCCAATCCTTATTTTAGATGAAGCTACATCTGCATTGGATACAGAAACAGAACGAATGATTCAGCAATCTTTAGATCAACTCGCTGAGAATAGAACAACGCTTGTTATCGCCCACAGATTGGCTACAATAAAAGATGCAGATCGTGTTGTTGTTGTAACAAATGAAGGAATAGCCGAACAAGGAAGTTATCAGAAATTACTCGCTATGGACGCCGTGTTTGCCCGCCTTCACAAAATTCAATATGAAAAAAATGAAGACTAAGTGCGATGCACTTAGTCTTCGTCATTCCAAAACAAATCATCTAACGTTTTATTGAGTGCTTTACAGATCGCGATGCACAATTGTAGCGTCGGATTATATTTACCTTGCTCAATTAAACCGATTGTCTGCCTGGTCACACCAATTTGTTTCGCTAACTCTTCCTGCGATAAGTCGTGCTCTACCCGAGCTACCTTCAACTTCAAATTCTTCATTCATCTTCTTCCTTTAACTGTTTAGCAACTGCTTTATCACTTTTCGTTTTCGCAACCTGATAACTGACAATAAGTCCAATCAGCAGAAAAGGCAGATAAATCATAAGTGATCCGGCAAAGGAGATAAAGAAAAAGCTGATCTCTTCCATTCTGCTGTCTGCATATTGTACAGCACTGTTCACACCGAAGACAAGCGCGATCACTAATCCGAAAACAATTCCGCTAATAACTGTTTTTGCCTGGAAGCTCCACTTATGTTTATGATCATGCAACTCTACCTCTGATGTGAATAACCCTTTTTGCACTACCCTAACTGCATAATACGCCCCAGCCACAATAAAGATAATCAGTTCGGTTGCTACGTACTCCATTGATATACCGTACTTGAACGTCTTATATATAGCGGAAACTAAACAAACAAGATAAATCACTACATATAACTCACGGTAAATTTTATTCTGCTCATTTGTAACTCGTTCATCTTGAAAGCTGCCTTTTTTAAAAAACATCTACCCCCTCCAGATTGTTTATACTTTCATTATACTTAATATTTTACTTTTCGCAATATATATTTTACATATAGACTGATAAAATATACATAAAGGCATCTTTCTCCCACAATAAAACTGCTCATTCTTAACTAACTTCACAGCTAATTATATACAAATTATGTAAAGTAGAACTGTATTGCAATATGATAATTTTGATATGTTTTAGCTGCGTAGCAAAGGTCCTAAAAATTACTCCGCGTCCTGTGGGGCGGCCTCAACTTCCTCGTGATGAGCAAAGGTCGCTTTCGGCGGGATTTTCGGACACGACTGATCTCACTGAAGTCTCCGCATATTTCCTACGCTTTACTGAAGTGCTACAACGTTTGTACCAGTTAGAAGCAGTGGTGGTAAGGATTATGCTGATCAAAATCAAACATGCCATTGATGGGTAGCGCTCAAAATGCTAATTGTTACATCAGTTGTAAAATTTATACCTTAGCGCAGGCCAACCACGTAGACTCCCGCGGGACGTGTAGGTGCTGAAGATCTACCACGTCTGCACTTGCGTCTACTAGTAACGCTTCGAAGTAGGCTTCCTCGGTGCAAGGCAGCAGAGAAGTAAGTCGAGTAGCAGCCTAGCTTCAGCCGTGCCCGCAGGACGCGAAGTGGTTGGCCGGAGCAGTATACTAGTACATACTCCATTTCAAAATAGCCCCACAGCTAGTTAAGATAATCCGTATTATAAGAACCAAATCTTTTAGTTCAGCAATTACACATTTTAAAAGAGACTCTATGGACATTAAATTAAAAGTTATACATAATACGACGCCGAGTTATCACATAACTATGTTATCCTTTAAATAACCAGGAAAGGATGATGAAACAGATGTCGACATGTCTATGGCCAGGTAGTAAGCAACTTATGCAGACCTATCACGATAAAGAATGGTGTGTTCCAAGCTATGATGATCAATATATATTTGAGATGCTCACATTAGAAGGGGCGCAATCAGGATTATCGTGGAGTATCGTGCTGAGGAAACGAGACAGCTATCAAGAAGCTTTTCGTAACTTTGATATAAAGTATTGTTCGCAGCTGAACGATAAAGATCTAACAGCTATTAAAGAACAATTCAATGTCATCAAGCATTTGGCAAAATTACAATCGGTAAGGGCCAATGCTTTAGCTATTTTAGATATACAGAAGGAATTTGGCAGTTTTTCGAATTTTTTATGGGAGTATATCAACTTTGAACCGATCGTGAACAATTGGGAAAAAGAAGAAAGTATACCTTCTCACACAGATTTATCAACACGGATTAGTAAGGATCTAAAAAAACGAAACTTTAAATTCGTTGGTCCTGTTACCATCTATTCATTCATGCAAGCAATCGGCATGGTGAATGACCATATCACAACATGTAGGTACCGTTAACAAATAATGAACGTAATGGATGGAATTCTAGGAGATATACTGAACACTAAAAAGCTAGCTCCATTAACAATGCGGAGTGCCATATAGCTAATTCTTCCGTTAATATAACGCTTATAATATCATCTGAGGGTGTGTACAGTTTTTTTACGAGCTTGAATTACAAAAAATCAAGATGCTTCATATACCTTCACTCCGATTGCCGATTCGGTCCTGCGGGTACGGCTTCAGCTAGGCTACTGCTTAAAATACTTCTTTAAATACTTCTTTGCCGCCCAGCTGAGACCGACCTCAAAGGATGCGGAGCTTCTCTCAGGAGCTTTTCTTAGGCAAATAAAAGATAGCAAATTTACCAGATTGTAATACCACTCACTTTTCATAATCCGCATTGTAAGAACTTATACTTTCACCTTTATAAATATACGTTACTCAGCCCGTTATGATATTTTCGTACCATTCTCCACTTCCTGATCCGGACCTAACAGGACGACATCTCCTGCACCCGGCACACCTCCTAAGATAAGCACTTCTGATTTAAATCCTGCGATTCGTAATGGAGGAAAGTTCACCACCGCAGCGATTTGTCTCCCTATTAATTGTTCAGGCTCATATCGTTTCGTAATCTGAGCAGTAGATTGTTTGATACCTAATTCTCCAAAATCAATTTTCAGTTTTATCGCAGGTTTTCTTGCTTCTGGGAATGCTTCTGCTTCCAATACAGTTCCAACACGCAAATCCAATTGGTTAAAATCATCAAACGTAGCCATTTTTCACACCTCTATTATTGTATTTTGTATCCATTGACCGATTATGGACAATGCATGCCTATCACTTAATATTCCATCATGGTCAATGTCTTCTAAGATCATAACATCGACATGAGGGTTATCCTGAAATAATGGTTCATATGCAGATGCCACAAACTGCTCATCCTCTTTCCCCGCGATTAGCAAAGTAGGCTTGGTCAGATTTTCGATGGCATTCAGATAATGAACCGGATACCTTGATGCAAAAAGACGAAAGCTTAAGGAAATTGTTTCTGAACCATGTCTCAAATTTTCAGGCTTCTGATTCTCAAAGACAATTCTATCGTTCAGCTTCGTAATATTTTGATCATTCAAAGCAAGTATGGAGCTTAGATTATTTCTGATTGCCCTGCGAAAACCCGTGTTCTCCTTTGGAATAGTTGGTGCTCCATAATGAATTAAGGGTGCCAGCAAGATAAATAGATCAAAGGTTTCCGCTAGATCTGTTTCTGACAACCGAAGGAGACTGCCTCCTCCTGCAGAATGGCCAGCCAGGATAAATCGAGATTCTTGATAATCTTTTTTTAATTGTGTTATAAATTGTTTTAAATCATCTTCATGCTGACCGATATAGTCAACATCACCTTTTTTTGGACAAAATTCACCATATCCACGCAAATCAGGTGTCAAGACGGTTGCAATATTTCGCTTAGCAATGTATGATGCTAGAGGAGCTAAATAACGATGGTTCTCAGAAATTCCATGTAACAAAATCATAATATTGTTACTAGATTTGGCAGGGTACTTTTGATAAAAATGCCGATAACCATCATTGGTAGTATAAAAATGCATGCTAGATTCTCCCTTTGTACTATCATTAAACCTATTATAACACTTTCCTTACATCATGTTTTACTAGATATTTGTGATCATATTCACCTGAACAAAAATAGCCGAAATTACCTATTCGAGATTGAAGTGCTTGCCACATCAACTTTCCTACCTCTTTTTCTACCAAAATAGAAAATATAACTGAGATTTTTTTATTGTCAAAAACGAGCTTATCATTTAAAATCTATATATAGTATCAAATGACAAAATTACTACAATATATTGTATTCATTATAACCATTCTGATTCATTAACTGTTCGGTGAATACATAAAACAATTTATTATTTCCGCTCCTTTTCGAGCGCTTTTATTATGTATATGGGGGTTTTTATCATGGCAACAGAAGTAAAATCTATTAAACAATCTGTCATTCAAGCTTTGCAAGCAGCAGGAGAAAAGTATGGATTAAATACGGCAGAAATTCAAAAACGAATCGAAGAAACTACAAAATCCGACAAAGACACAACACAAGAAGCCCTTTTTTATTCGTTAAACCGTATCGCGATGGATGAACCAAATTGGACATTTGTGGCTGCACATTTTCATTTAAAACAGCTTTATGAAGAAGCAGCAGCAAATCGCGGATATGATGCTGAGCAACAGTATGGAGATTTCTATTCACTGATTCAAACTCTTACAGATAAAGGGATTTACAGCACAGACTTACTCCAATCATATAATAAAGAAGAAATTCAGGCTTTACAATCGGTTATTGATCCAACACAGGATACTCGCTTTAACTACATCGGTCTTTTCCTGCTTGCTGACCGTTATATAGCAAGAGATCACGACCGTAATCTGTTTGAACTGCCACAGGAACGCTTTATGATTATTGCCATGACATTAATGCAAAACGAAGCTTCTGAGCAACGATTGGAATTGATTAAAGAAGCTTATTGGGCTTTAAGTAATTTATATATGACAGTTGCTACACCAACTTTATCAAATGCTGGTAAGAGCTATGGACAATTATCATCCTGCTTCATTGACACTGTCGATGATTCATTAGACGGTATTTATTTAAACAACTGGGATATTGCGAGACTTAGTAAAGATGGTGGCGGAATCGGCATCTATTACGGAAAAGTCCGTGCCTTAGGCTCTGATATTAAGAAATTCAAAGGTAATTCATCAGGTGTTGTTCCATGGATTAGACTAATTAACGATACTGCTGTCAGTGTCGATCAGTTAGGTCAGCGCCAAGGGGCTGTTGCCATTTATTTAGATGTATTCCATAAAGATGTGATGAATGGTTTCTTAGACTTGAAAACCAACAATGGTGACGAGCGTCGTAAAGCACATGATATCTTTACAGGCGTCAGTATCCCTGATTTATTTATGGAACAATTACAGGAAACAGACGCGACCGGAAAAAGTATCGGAGAGTGGCAT
Organism: Gracilibacillus caseinilyticus; assembly: GCF_022919115.1. NCBI lineage: Bacteria > Bacillati > Bacillota > Bacilli > Caryophanales > Bacillaceae > Gracilibacillus > Gracilibacillus caseinilyticus. The sequence continues at coordinate 4,443,888 of NZ_CP095072.1, forward strand.
ACTTTCTGTCCGCATCAGGTGAAACAAATCATGGGCTGGAAAGATGAAAACGGCAATTCTCTAGGACTGGAAGATTTTTATGACGAGAAAGATCATAAATACTTCACCGAGAAATACTGGGAAGCAGTTAATCATCCATTGTTACCGAGAAAGACATATCGCGCCATGGACATTATGGCTCGTATTATGATCGCTCAATTAGAAACTGGAACACCATATATGTTCTATCGCGACGAAGTAAATCGTCAAAATCCAAACAAGCATAAACGCGGTGTTGGTAAAACATCCGTTTACTGCAGTAACTTATGCACAGAGATTGCACAGAACATGTCACCAACGACTATCTCTGATGAATATCAAGACGAAGAAGGCAATATCATTATTGTTCGCAAACCAGGAGACTTTGTAGTATGTAACCTGTCTTCTATCAACCTGCCAAACGCAGTTCGTGCAGAAGTAATAGAACGTCTGGTCAAAATTCAAGTTCGTATGTTGGATAATGTCATCGACTTAAATACGATTTCCGTCGGTCAAGCACAAGTAACGAACCAAAAATACCGCGCTGTCGGACTCGGAACATTCGGCTGGCATCACCTGCTTGCTTTAGAAAGCATTCATTGGGAATCAGACGAAGCAGTTGCTTACGCAGACAAGGTTTACGAAGATATCGCTTATTATACGATCAAAGCTTCAATGGAACTAGCGAAAGAAAAAGGAGCTTATTCTGAATTTGAAGGATCAGAATGGCAATCTGGCGTCTACTTTGACCGTCGTGATTATCATTCCGACCGCTGGAACGAATTACGCGCAGACGTAGCAGCTAATGGTATCCGTAATGGCTGGCTAATGGCAGTTGCGCCTAACTCGTCTACAGCAAAAATCGGTGGCTCAACAGATGGTATTGACCCGCTGTATGCAGTAGAATTCGCTGAAGAAAAGAAAAACTTTAAATTCAAAGTTACCGCGCCTGACTTAGACCATGTAACCTATAACTATTACCGAAGAGCGCGTCATGAATTAGATCAAGTATGGAGCATTAAACAAAATGCGAAGAGACAACGCCATGTTGATCAGGCAATCAGCTTTAACTTCTATGTACGTCACGATATTAAAGCAAAAGAATTATTAAACTTACACCTTGCAGCTTGGGAAAACGGACTGAAAACAACCTATTATGTCCGCAGTACCTCTCAAACAGAAATCGAAGAGTGCGAAGCTTGTCACAGCTAATCTCATGATTAGCTGCTGACCTTTCTCGCTACATCTTTACAAAGGAGGACGTGTCACATGACACAAGTCGATCAACCTTTATCAAAAATTAAACTATTAAATCCAACATATCCAAATAAATCTACAGGTATTATAAACGGTGAATCTTCCGGTCTATTAAACTGGAATGATATTGCTTATCCACAAATGTACGACTTGTATCAAACGCTGTTGGCGAATTTCTGGAAAGCACAAGAAATTAATATGCAAGATGATATTAAACAATGGGATAACTTAACCGATACGGAGAAAGATATTTTCTTACGTATTAATACACAGCTGGCATCATTAGACAGTTTACAGACACCAACCATGACACATGTAATGGACTATGTTACCGATTCGAGCTTTAAAGCAATCTTCGCTGTTATTTCACAGCAAGAAGCGGTTCATAATGAATCTTATTCTTATATTTTGAGTTCCTTAGTACCATTGCGTGAACAGAATGAACGCTTTACACAGGCGAAAGAAGATCCAATTGTACGAAAACGAAATCAGCTGATCCTTGACAGTTACGAAGCATTCCGTGAGAGTCCAACACCACAGCGCTTGTTTGAATTGGCGATCAACTCCATCAACTTAGAAGGTATTTACTTCTATGCTGGTTTTGCTTTCTTCTATCATTTAGCTCGTCAGCAAAAAATGTTAAAGACAAGTACAATGATCAGCTATATTCAGCGTGACGAAATGCAGCATGCTTATTTCGTATCCCAGTTCGTACGGATCTTGTTAACAGAGAATCCGGAATTGAACACTGAGGAGAACATTCAATATGTGTACAATACAGTTGATCAGGCTGTACAGCTAGAAAAAGAATGGGCCGACTACATTTTGAAAGATATTGAAGGTATAGATCTCGAGGAATTCCATGGCTATGTTGAGTATTTAGCAAATAAACGTTTCCGTCAGATCGGACTGGATAATTATTACCCAGAACGTGACAATCCAATGGAATGGATTCATGTTTTCAGTGATGAAATGATGAACGAAACGAAATCTGATTTCTTCGAACAAAAATCAAGAACATATACGAAAGTATCTTCTTCCAACGGATTCGACGAGTTGTAAGTTACACCATATCAGATACAAAAGGAGGGGACATTCAATGAAAGCAGCGATTATCTATACATCTGTTACAGGTAACACTTCAACACTTGCTGAGATTATTAGTGAAAAAATGGCGGCGCGTGATATCGAGACAGATTTAATCCCTGTAGATGAATTCCGCCCTGCCCTTTTACACAATTACGACATTGTCACAGTTGGCACGTATTCCTGGGATAACGGTGATCTTCCACTCGAAATGGAGGAGGTCTTCGAAGCCTTTGAAACCGAAGACCTTGATCGAGTGATAACTGGTGTGTTTGGTACTGGAGACAGTTTCTACCCATATTATTGTGGAGCGGTTGACTTATTTCGAGATATGCTCTACGTCCACACCAAACTTGCCGTCACATTAAAAGTCGAATTAACCCCACAAGACGATGATCTTCATCGCTGTGAAAAATTTTGCGATCGATTAACAAGAGAATTTGCTGTCTTTACTTAAATGATTTAAAAGTTGATGTGAAAGCATCAACTTTTTTTACCAGTAAAATGATTAAAAACTATCAACACGAACAAATAACAGACAGGAGTGTGACGTCATGTGGGAATATCTATTAATCTTTTTAGGAGCTGCCATTCCATGGTTTGAAATCGCCTTGGTCATTCCATTCGGAATCCTTTCCGGACTCAACCCGATTATCGTGATCGTGACAGCCTTTATTGGGAATATGGTTACCATCATCCCCCTCATCATCGGCTTCGAAAAATTCAAGCAATGGCGAGCGAAACGGAATAATCAGAATCAGGCAAAGCGTGAAAATAAAGCCAAGAAATTATGGAATAAATATGGTTTACCAGGAATGATCATGCTCGGTCCAATTCTGATCGGATCACATATCGCTGCCTTTATCGGTATGACACTCGGCGCTAAAAAACGAGCTACATTGGTATGGTCCACAGTTAGTATTGGAGCATGGTCATTAATATTTGGCGTAGTAACCGCATTAGGCTTTGATTTATTTACTAACTAATGGAGTGGTTTAGAATGATTTTTCTCATGTCATTCTAAACCATTTTTTACCTTCGAAATATATGAAATTTTTGGTATAAGATGAAGAAAATAAAAATATAGGTTCTTATAATACAGATTATGTTAACTAGCTTAGCAGGCATTTTGAAATATTGTTAGTGCAAGGATACCGCTCCGGCCAACCACTTTGCGTCCTGCGGGGCATATTTCAGGAGCTTTGCTAAGCAGATAAAATCTATCAAAATAACCACTTTGTCTTACAGTTCCACTTTACATAATCCGTATTATAGGTAGTTGTGTATATACTTACGTTAGTTTATGCCCAGTTTTTTTATGCTGTTTTTTGCTCTTCAAAAGGTTTATAATGATTAGTAAGAAGGTGATTTGATGAATTCGATCTATTCCTGGATTGTCGTCATACATATTTTTTCAGCGATCGTCGGCATTGGACCGGGATTTATTCTGACTACTATCGTAAAATCAGCTAATACATTACCGGAAATCCGTCATGCCTTTTCCATTAAAAAGAAACTCCATATCTTCGTCATGTCTGGCGGTATATTGCTTTTAGCCTCCGGATTATTGATGGGAATGTTACGTCCAATGTTATTTCAGCAAGGCTGGTATATCACAAGTCTGATTCTCTACTTTTTCGCTCTCATGCTTGGGCCAACCGCGTTAAAGAGGAGTTCGGCACCAATTAAAAAAATGCTGGCTGATCCACATCTAACCGATATTCCTGAATCGTATCACAAACTCGTAAAGCGATTATTACGGATAGAATATGTGGAAAATACCCTGCTGTTAACGATTATATTGCTAATGATTACGAAGCCATTCTAGTAAAACCATCTACTTGATTTAATTAGTAGATGGTTTTTTATTATTCCATTCTTCTCAATCTGTACGAACAATGTTTCCATGCCTATGAGTCCTGTCCACACTTCTTCGATAACAGGTTCATACGATGTAGTGTAAGAAGAAAGGGGATGATTTAATGTGTTATCACCATTATGATCCTTGCAAAAAACACCACCATGATCACTTTCATCATTGCTGCATTAAAATCATTTGTTGCTGTAAAAAAGAACCACACCATCATGATAGCTTACGCGACTTTGATCCATGTAAATTAAAACCAAAGAAGAAATTTTGCCACTCTTGTGGTAAACACTATTAATTGGTGAGCTCATTCTTCTTAACATCGAAAAGCACTGGGACAAGACCCAGTGCTTCTTTTTATGCCTGTTTTTTTTCTACATAATATTCTACCCATGGCCGGATAGCGGTATAGAGACCAGCGATAATCAGCCAGGTAAAAGCTAGATAGGTCCACCCCTTAAAAAAAGCCAGACTGTACTCATAACCAGTAATAAACATGATACCAGGAAACAAAATGATAAAGACAAAAGTTAAACTAAATGCCCATCTTGTACACAGCTTGGCATCTTTTAGCAATTGATTGTTGTTATCCATTCACTAACACATCCTTCGATTCTGACTCTTTTGTTACTTTGGCTTCTGTATCTTCCTGTTCTGCATCAAAGCTGTGGAATTGATTTTTCAATGAATCAAAGTCAAATTCCTGATTACTAATTAACCCATGCCCAATTGCAATGAATCCACTCACCACAAATACAGTTACATTTCCAAATAACATTGAGTGCAATTCACCCAATGAAGCAACTGAAATCCCACCATAACGCACTTGGGCCGTAATCAACCATACGATGATTCCGGAAATCATCCCAGTTAGCGCGCCATAGAAATTCCCTGTACTTGTTGCTTTCTTCCACATTAAACCTAACGTTAATGGAATCACAGCACCACTCACAAAGATTCCCATTGCCATGTATACAAAACTTAGACCAATCCCTACTTTAAACAGCAAAACGGACAATAAACCCATTGCCAGTCCAAAGCTTAATGTTACGATTCTAGAGATCTTTAGTGTCTGTTGACCGCTTGCTTTAGGATTAATTGATTTACGGTAAATATCCGTTACAATAATATTTGTAATGGCCGTTAATTCTGCCGCACCTGTTGACATAACAGCCATAAATAACATAACCAAGAACAGGATAGAACCGGCCGACCCTAATAAATGCTGTGCCATTAATGGAGCGGAAGCATCTGGATCACCAATATTTAAACCTAAACCTGCCGCACTTACCCCCATAAACGTTGCAATCGCAAATGGAATGGAGAACCAGGCAATCCCGCCATATATGTATGCCTTTGATGCCGCACTGTCCTTACTGGCGATCGCTCGTTGCCAATAGGACTGATCTACGAAGACTGTTCCAAAATTACCAATAATATTAATCATTCCAAAAAATAGACCAGGAATCGAAGCCATTGTTAGCATCTGATTTTGTTCTGGAATCGCCTTTAACCCCTCATAAACCGTATCCACACCAAATTTCACATATACTACCGTTGCAAAAATAGTTAAAATAACGAAAATCATAACTGTGTTTAAATAGTCTGCGATAAACGATGCTTTTAAACCGCCGATCATCGTGTAAATCGTAAAGGTTAATGGGATAAGGAATGCTGCAGCATAAATGTTCATTCCGGTTAATGAATTTAATGCAATTGCTCCTCCTAAAATAACCATTGCTGTAACGATAATATTTGTCATTAAGGCAAAGCCCATCATTAATTTATGATTTTTTTTATCAAATCTTTTCCCTACAAACTCCAGGAATGTGTGCGCCATTGGTGCTTTTCGTTTTAAGTGGATCGCTACAATGGCGAAAAGTAACACTTGAATACATGCACCTGCTGCATACCAATAAGGACCACTAATCCCATACTTAAATCCTGTTGAAGAAGACATCATAAGAGTTGCCGCCCATGTCCAAGCCGCGATAATCGAAGCACTGGCAAGTCCAATTCCTACACTTCTTCCTGCCGTACTGAATTGCTCAGCTGTCATTTTTTCTTTTCGACGTTTCTGCATGATGATCGTAAGTCCAGTAAAAAATACTCCAAAAATTAATAAAATTAAATACCCAGTTGTTGATGATAGCATCTTTGCCCCTCCAATGTTTGTTTCTCTGTTTTCCGGAAAACTGTTTAATAGTTAGATAAAGTAACAATTACTAGCATAATGTAGATGTTCTCACCAAACAATTGTCATGTAAGGAAACCTACCACTCTTTTTGCCAGATTTTTCTGACAATAGCAAATATAGCTTGATAATACTGTCATCCATCAAACTAACAATCTCTTTAGATGAGTGGCTTTTAGAAAAATGAACAATTTAATACTAATTACCTATAATATGGATTATGTAAACTAGACATTACTAGCCAAGCATTCATATTGAGAAGTTTAATGTGCAAGGATACCGCTTCGGCCAACCACTTCGCGTCCTGCGGGGCACGGCTGAAGCTAACTTTGTGAACAAGGGCACTTCACAAAGTGGATCTTCCGCACCTGCATGTCCCGCGGGAGTCTACGTGGTTGGCCTACGCTCATGTATAGCTCCACAAATAATGCGACAGATAGGATATGGAGTACTATCTGCTTCATTTAGATGATATACAATGCCTAGCACGACTGCTTTTAGCTGTTCCATACGTTGTAGCACTTCACTTAAGCGTAGGAAATATGCGGAGACTCCTCATGCGTCAGCGCGAGCTGAAGATCCACTTAGTCTGTGCCTGTGTCTGTATGTATTGCTTCGAAGCAGGCTTCCTCGGCACAAGGCAGCAAAGAAGTTGTTCAAGTAGTAGCCTAGCTGAAGCCGTGCCCCACAGGACGCGGAGCATATTTCCGGAGCTTTGCTACGCACATATAAACTATCAAAATTATCACGATTCAGACAGTTCTACTTTACATAATCCATATTATAGGAACCCATCTTCCTGTTCAGCATGATTACTTCTATGACTGTACATGTTTACCATAAAAAAAGCACAAAAACAGTGTTAATTTCTCACTGCTTTTGTGCTTTCTGCAATTCGCTCCATTTCTCTTTTGACTCGCGGCAGATCGTTGGACAAGAAGCGGATTAAATAGCCAGCATTGCGTAGGCGCGTTGTGCTGACTACATGATCTTCTGACGTTTCATTCCATGCTTCAGGATCTAATGTAACGTCCTGATCGACCAGCCAGACACTGGCAATATAATGATAGTTTCCAAGCACCCCAGCGTGCTTAAGATCTTGTTTGTCAGGTTGTAAGACTAATTGATCATAGACAATACAATCGTCTTCCATCCATACCTCGAGTTGTGTCCGGCAGGCATGAAAGGTGAAGGTTTCACCCCTTTTTTCCCTGCCCGGATATAATATTTCTTCCCAGTAGAATTTACTGTCACGCTTCATATCAATGATCGTATGACTAGAAAAATCACTCTCAGCAAATGGAATAACCTCTTCACGTTTCCATGTTAGCGATGCTTTATCAGCCAATTTCACCCGGACTTGCTGCTTACTTGGCTTGCCATTGTAGGCAGGATATACTTTCGTAGCTGCTTGTGGATGCAATGTCACCGTTGTACCATTGTCCAGTTTCACATCAAACGTATTCGTATCACCGGCTACCAGTCCACCAGATGATTCCATCAAATATACCGAGATATCACCAGGGTTATGAACGTAGAGCCCTCTGCTCGCTTTTAAAGGTGGCTGATAGTAAACATCCTTCATGATCGTTTTTTGTTGGCGCAATGTAAAATAAAGCGCTAATTGACCATCCATTTAAGAGATTTCGCTTCCTTCCAATAACATCGCATGCTGAATCCATTGGATCACGTCCGGAATGCCTTCACCTTTTTTGACATTAGTAAAAACGAAAGGACGTTCTTTCCTTGCTTCCTTGGCGTCCTCTTTCATCTTCTCAAGATCCACTTCGACATACGGTGCCAAATCGATTTTGTTCACTAGTAAAAGGTCAGATCTGGTAACTCCTGGTCCACCTTTTCTCGGGATGTCTCCACCTTCCGCAACATCAATTACATAAATATACCCGTCCACTAATTCCGGGCTGAAGGTCGCAGATAAATTATCGCCACCACTTTCCAACAAAATAATATCTAAGTTATCAAAACGACGTTTCAACTCATCAATTGCTTCAAAATTCATCGAAGCATCTTCACGAATAGCCGTATGGGGACAGCCTCCTGTCTCTACCCCGATAATACGCTCTTCAGGCAAAATACCTTGCTTAATCAAGAATTGCGCATCTTCCTTTGTATAAATATCATTGGTGATGACAGCAACACTGTATTGATTCACCATTTCCTTAGTCAGTTTTTCTACAAGTGACGTCTTACCTGACCCCACTGGTCCACCTATCCCAACTATTACTGGTTTCATAAACATTTCTCCCTTCGTTACGATATAAATAATCTCGATGTTAAATATTTGTGCTGCATCGAAGCTAGTTCCAGTCCGACAGCATGATTCGATAAGTCTGCCAATGATCGTTCCAGTACTTTTTTTGCGGCTTTTTCCATCTCAGGAATCAAGCGGTGTATGACTTCAATCCCTGCCTTTTGGCCAAGCGGAATCGCACGAACCGCATTATGGACAAGTCCTACCGCAGAGGAGTACAAAAAAGTCAATACAGTTGTATATAAATCAAAGGCCAAGTCTTTTGCATACAAGCCGTATACAATTGGAAAATGCGACAACACTTGCTTTTCTTGCAGTAATTGGTACCATTTTTCTAGTGCTGGCGTCTCACTGACGGGCAACACCGCTTTTACAAACTGCTTGCCTATCATGCTGCTTGCTTCTCTCGTCTCTTCCGCATTTTTGCTGGCATCACAAATTTTATCTAATCTAATTAATGCTGAGATATCCTCGGTGACATATGTTTCTTTCACAAATATCCCATCGGTATAGGCGACATTTTCATGAAGATACATTTGGCAGAAATGAAAGAGATCTTCCTTCGTGCGAATCGTATCTGATTGAATAAAGGTTTCCATTCCGAATGAATGCGTATAGCTGCCAATCGGGAAGGCAGAATCGTGAATATGCATTAAATACAGAAACTTAGTGCTGATGCCCTCTGTATTTGAAAGGTTTTGTAAATCGTCGTTCTGTTGCTTCATATTTTACACCTACTTCATCAAACAGTCGTTCTAATGTATCATCATAACGGACAACTATTTCTGATTCAGAGATCAGACATGGTGTATGACGGTTACCCAATTCGAATGCCGCTTTGCCCATCTGTACGATCGATTCCGGATAGACGACATATACTTTCTCTTTCTTAGTCCTAATAACGATTTGTTTCTGTTCATCCTCGTAGACAATGTCTCCAACTTTTAATGGTGTTTTTTCCTCTAAGGCAATCGCAACATCTGTACCTTTATCCGTTGTTTTTCTTAAAATTCTTTTATTCAATTCATCCCAGTCCAACTCCACCCATTCACGGTTAGGGTGTTTTTTTGGCTGATTTTCAATGTTGGCAATAATTTGTTTCGTTAGCATCTTAACTCTCCCTCTTAAAATAAGAAATATCGTTGCGCCATGGCAACTTCTGAAAAAGGCTCACAGGTAATAATTTTACCATCTAATTTCACTTCATATGTTTCCGGGTCGACTTCAATTGAAGGAGTTGCACCATTTAACGGCAGGTCTTTCTTTTGAATATTCCGACAATTTCTGACCGGCCGAATCATTTTGGATAGCCCCAGAGATTGATGAACTTTCCCTTCATATGCTGCTTGTGAAATAAAAGTAATCGCTATATTGTATTTGGCCTTCCCTAATGAACCGAACATCGGACGCATCATGACTGGCTGCGGAGTTGGAATGGATGCATTCGGGTCACCCATTTGTGCATACGCAATCATGCCTCCTTTCACAACCGTTTCGGGTTTTACTCCAAAAAACTTCGGATCCCAAATCACAATATCCGCTAGTTTACCAGATTCAAGCGAGCCAATCTCCTCACTCATCCCATGGGTAATCGCTGGATTAATGGTGTACTTTGCCACATAACGCTTCGCACGGAAGTTGTCATTTTCTGTTTGTTTATCTTCCTTTAAAAAACCACGTTGTTTTTTCATTTTATCTGCGGTTTGCCAGATTCGTGTAATACTTTCCCCGATCCGTCCCATGGCTTGTGAGTCAGAAGAAATCATACTGATAACCCCTTCATCATGCAGAATATCCTCTGCCGCAATCGTTTCAGGACGAATCCGTGAATCAGCAAATGCGACATCTTCTGGAACATTATGATCTAAATGATGACAAACCATCAACATGTCCAAATGTTCATCAATCGTATTGATTGTATATGGCCTCGTCGGATTCGTTGAGGAAGGTAATATATTCGGCAGTGATGCTATCTTCATAATATCCGGGGCGTGACCACCGCCAGCACCCTCTGTATGATACGTATGAATCACTCGCTGTCCGATGGCATTGACCGTATCCTCCAGAAAGCCTGCTTCATTCAATGTATCGGTATGTATAGCTACTTGCACATCCAGCTCATCTGCTACTGCCAAACATTGACTGATCGCCGCTGGCGTTGTTCCCCAGTCCTCGTGCAGTTTTAAGCCAACTGCTCCTGCTCTAATTTGTTCACGTTGAGGATCGGGAGAAGAAGCATTTCCTTTTCCTAAGAATCCGATATTGATCGGATACTCTTCGGCCGCCTCTAACATTCGATGGATATTCCATTCACCCGGTGTACAAGTTGTTGCATTGGTACCTGTTGCGGGTCCAGTACCACCACCAATCATCGTCGTATAGCCTGCTGCTAAAGCAACATTGATCTGTTGTGGGCTGATAAAATGAATATGAGCATCAATCGCGCCTGCTGTTACAATTTTCCCTTCACAAGCGATGACCTCCGTAGATGCACCAACTACCATATTATCAGTCACGCCCTCCATTACGTCCGGGTTACCCCCTTTACCGATCGCAACGATCCGACCGTTCTTCACGCCAATATCCGCTTTGACAATACCGGTATAATCCAGGATAAGTGCATTGGTCAGAATCAAATCCAATACATTTTGATCTCTCGTATGGGTACCACTTTGGCCCATGCCATCACGCAGTACTTTTCCTCCACCAAAAACACTCTCATCACCATATGTCGTATAATCCTTCTCTACCTCTATCCATAACTCCGTATCTGCCAAACGGATTTGGTCACCTGTAGTTGGACCATATAATGAGGCATATTGCTGTCTGGAAAGTCGCACGGATTACCGCTCCCTTCTAAAATCCTTTTTCATTGATTTGTTTTACAATGGCCACTTTTTCTGTAACACTACCATTTGTTAAATTATTTAAGCCGTATACTTTTTTGTGACCAGCAATTTCGACGAGCTCTACTTCTTTCTCTTCCCCCGGTTCAAAACGAACCGCTGTGCCCGCAGCAATATTAAGACGCATCCCGATTGCACACTCTCTGTCAAACGAAAGCTCACGGTTAACTTCAGGAAGATGAAAGTGAGAACCAACTTGTACGGGACGATCTCCCTTATTTGAAACCTTGATTGTTTTTGTCATTCTGCCTCTATTAATCTCAATATCTTTTTTCGCTAGTTTCCATTCACCAGGAATCATTTCCATCCCTCCTAGGATATCGGCTGATGTACTGTGACTAACTTGGTACCGTCGGGAAATGTTGCTTCAATCTGGACACTTTCTACCATTTCGCACACGCCCTCCATGACATCATCCGCTGTCAGTACGTGTTTACCTTCCTGCATTAATTGGGCGACGGTTTTTCCTTCACGAGCCCCCTCTAGTAAATAACAACTAATTAATGCAACTGCTTCTGGATAATTTAATTTTATTCCTTTGTTTTTACGTTTCTCGGCTAATTCGCCTGCAACAAAGAGTAGTAATTTCTCTTGTTCAACCGGTGAAAGCTTCACAATCCATCCTCCCTGTCCTGATTTTCTCTTTCATTGTCAACGCTAGCATAACAAAGAGGGTTTCTACTATTGATTTGTCATATTATCTTACAAAAATTATGATTTGGATGACGTCAATGAGTCTGTTACTAATTTTCAGTTATGAATAAGGGGGACAATATAAAGTATGAATTTTGCTGAGGTTTCCTATCGTTCTTAGGTTGATAAGTGATAAATAAAGTGGCCTTCTGTTTATTAGTCCCCGTTGCCGTTGTCACCACACATCCAAGGACTGAATGGAAGGAAGCCTCACAATAGAAAATACTTACTACCCCGGTTCTAGTCCATATTGCTTGAAATCCTGCTCGTATCGCTGCATCACCGACAATTAAACCACCACCTACAACCGCAATGGCTTGTCCTACTGCTTTCGGCAATCGAACGCCAGCCTCTCTATATAATTCAAAAAGTCCAATCATTAATAACAACTCTCGTTACGCTGAACGGTATACCAATCCTTGATGCAGCTATTGTCGCCAGTAACGGGAACGGAATTTGATCCATATTAAATGTCTATAAAGCGATTCAAAATGCCGGAAGAAAAATAGCAATAAACAATCCAATAAACCGTAAAATCAATTCTAAACTTGCATAGAAATAAGGGGCGCATATAGCTATCACTTTGACATTATCAAGTGAAATATAAAAGGAAGCACCAATTAACAAAGCAGCGATAAGGATAGTGGGCGTTTGAAATAGATTAGTTTCATCCGTCCACATCGTTGTTTCCTTTAATGTGACAAATCTTGAAACCAAGCACGAATCTCGCCCTGCCGCATTAAGTAACAGTGGTACCACAATAACATGATTACTCAAGCCTGTACCTAATAGTAATATGGCAAAAAATTGCGAAATCGTAATCTTACTCATCTATGTTTCCTCCCAATACATCAACTCCTGGTTTTTTGTGTGAAGAGATCTAGTTTTATTCATATAGACACACAGTTAAACTGCGGCTCATACGAAAATCGAACAATGACTCTAATAAAAAATTAGAATTATCGTTCCCGATTTATACGTTAGACCTGTTGTCTTATATTCGTTTTTCTTCTATTGCTGCTGATATTCAGAGCGCATTGCTCAGGTACTTGCGATCACGATAACGGTTTTCATTATTTTCCTGTGATTGAATGATTCTCATCATATCCGAACTATGATACAATATTTAATGTTTTCTATTTTTGAAGGAGGATATATCATGGAACAAGATAGTGCATTATCACGTGCTACTGGAAATACTAAAATAAATTCACTTCAATTCCGTTTAGGTGCCCTTGGTGCTGCAATTCCTTTATTGTTTTTCGTCATATGGGCTATCACGACTAGTGTATTGCAATTATCTTCCGAAATAGGACTTGTTCTCGGTGCTATTATTGGAATTACCTTAGGATTATTTTTTTGTAAAAGTAAATGGGCAGATTATGCGCAAGGATTATTTGATGGACTAGCGCAGCCAATCGGTGTAATAGCCATGGTAGCGTGGTTTTATGCCGGAATGTTTGCTCAGCTGCTACAGGTTGGCGGCTTAGTAGAAGGGCTGGTGTGGATTGGCATAGAGACTGGTTTTACAGGAGGCTGGTTTGTTGGCTTAACCTTCATTCTTGCGGCAATCTTCTCAACCGCTGTCGGAACTGGCTATGGAACTACTGTAGCTTTTTGTACGCTAATGTTCCCTGCCGGTGTGGCGACTGGTGCAGATCCAACCATTCTTTTTGCGGCGATATTAGCAGGAGCAGTATTTGGTGACAACCTTGCACCCGTTTCTGATACAACGATTGTATCTGCTACTACACAGGATGCAGATGTGCCTGGTGTAGTTCGTAGTCGTTTTAAATATGCTGTTGCAGCAGCAATCCCGACATTATTATTGTTTATCATATTCGGAAGTGGTGGATCCATAGAGGAGCAAGCAAATATTTCCTCGACAACAAATCCTTCTGGCTTATTTATGTTAGTTCCATTTGTTATCGTGCTTACACTTGCTATTTCCGGTCAACATATTATCACGTCTTTAACGTGGGGAATTATCGTTGCGATCACAATGATTATTTTATTTCCTATAGGCTCGATTTCGGATGTGATTCAGTTTAATCCGGATTCCGATCAAATCGTTGAAGGAGCATTAATTAATGGAATTTCTGGCTACGTGAACATGGCGATTTTAATCTTATTAATTGTAGCTGCTGCTCATATCATGCGTTTAGGCGGCACAATGAATACTATTACAACAACGTTAGTCACGTGGATCAAAAACTCCATTCGACGAGCAGAGTTGTCCATGTGGGCTATTGTAGCGTTATTAAATAGTGCCATCACTATCAATACCGCAGCCGAAATTGCAGCAGCACCATTCGTTCGTGAGATCGGTGAAAAGTATAAAATCCACAGCTATCGCAGAGCAAATATGCTTGATGCCATCACGTCTGCATTAGGTTATATTTTCCCATGGGGAGCGCCGGTATTATTAGGGTGGTCGACGATTAGTTCGATGACAGAGACATATGAATGGCTGCCAGTTGTCTCACCTACAGCCGTATTCCCATTCGTATTCCAGGGCTGGTTCCTGGTTGTGATTATGCTCATTGCAGCCATAACAGGATGGGGCTTGCGTTATCAAGGAAAAAACGGTGAGGAACTACGTCAGTCACCAGAATAAACATCATATCGCTCACAACATTTCAAAATGTTCCTCAACACTTGTTTAGCATACTTCTATTTTTTTGATCTTGGCAGAATCTCTTATGCAATTTGTCTGAAGCTTACGAAAAAGACCCGGATATCTCTATCCGGGCCTTTTTCAACATCGGAACCGTTCATCAATCGTTCACTACCAATAACCTATTTTCAAGGTACTACTTTCTCTAACAAAATTCTTTCTCTCATCCAAACATTTTCTAATTGCAAGTTCGTTTCAACGCATTACCATTTATAAACTAGAACAATCCCAGCTTATCAATTCGTTTACATGCTTCGCGTAACCGTTCAGGTTTTTCTAATAATCCAATACGGACATAGCCTTCCCCTTCATCTCCAAAACCATTTCCAGGGGCAACGACTACATGCGTTTTTTCTAGTAACAGCTTTGCAAATGATTCAGAGGAATGCCCATCTGCTACCGGCATCCAGACAAAGAAAGAACCACTAGCACTCCCTCCGTGCCAACCGATATTGGCCGCTTCTTCCAAAAAAGCATCGCGGCGTTCGCCATATACTCGATTTAATGACCGGATCGACTCTTGCCCGTTATCCAGTGCCGCTTTAGTAGCAGCTTGAATCGCCCCAAAGATACTGACATAGTAATGGTCGTGTATCAGTTCCAGCGCACTGATAACCGATGGATTCCCTACAGCAAAAGCGACACGCCATCCTGCCATATTATACGTCTTCGATAACGTATACATTTCCACACCGACATTTTTAGCCCCTGGAGACTGCAAAAAACTTTGCGGCTTTTCATCAAAACCGATTGCTCCATAGGCAAAATCATGAACGACACAAATTTCGTATTTTTCGGCCATTTCGATCGTCTCATCAAAGAAGTCCTTTGTTGCTGTAGCAGCAGTTGGATTATTTGGATAATTCAGAAACATTAACTTCGCTTCCTCTAAATCCTGCTCTGCAATCTCCTCATAGTCTGGTAAAAATTCATTCTCCTCTCGCAACGGCATGTGTACGGCCTCGGCATTTGACAACGCGACCCCGGACATGTAATCCGGATAGCCAGGATCGGGAACAAGCACTTTATCATGCGGATTAAGCAGACACTGATTAATTTCTACTAAGCCTGTTTTCGAACCGAACATGATTGCTATTTCTGTTTCTGGATCAACATCTACCTGATATTCTCGTTGATAGAAATCAGCAATCGCCTGCTTTAAAAAAGGATAGCCTTGAAATGGGGAGTATTTATGATACAAAGGATTCGTGCTTGCTTTTTGTAATGCCTCTACAATAAAGTCTGGTGTAGGCATATCGGGATTACCTTGCCCTAAATTGATGACATCATGCCCCTGCTTGACAAGAGCTTGTGTCGTCTTGACTAATTTCACAAAAAATTGTTCCGGTAATCTCTGCAAAGCATCTGAGTATTCAAAATTTATCATCTGATCACTCTCCATATAAATAAGGTACCCTGCTTGTGAAAACAGGTATTTCGTTACGGATCTTTCGAACATCCTCAAGCATTATCTCCGCTTGAATAGTCGCCTCTTGTCGGGCGGGACCTGTAGCAATAGCTTCACCGGATGGACTGATTACAAGGGACTCTCCGGCGAAATCAGTGCCATCACATCTTCCACTGGCATTAGCTGCTATCATATAGCACTGGTTTTCAATTGCCCGTGCAAACTGTAAGTAGTGCCAGTGGGTTCGTCTGGATGCTGGCCATTGCGCAACTACATGAATCACCTCCGCTCCTTGCAATACCAAAGATCTTATTAATTCTGGAAATCGTAAATCATAACAGATGACGATCCCCATCTTCACACCATCCAGCTCAAAGAATTCCCCTTTGTCACAACCGCCCTTTAAATATTTCGGTTCATCCAGCATCGGCACTAAATGAATTTTATCGTATTGGTGCACAAGTTCCCCTAGGCGATTAAAAACAAAACTCGTGTTATATATTCCGTCCTGTTTACGATTAGCGATTGATCCGCCTATTACATTGACCTGGTATTTCTTTGCCAGGTCTGAAAGAAAGGGAATGGTGACTGCTCCATCATCATCTGCTATAGACTCTAATCGATCCAATGCATATCCGGTATTCCACATTTCTGGTAAAACAACTGTGTCAATGTTTGTACTTGTCACGTCTGTTTCGAACCACTGTTTAATCTTCTCACGATTTGCTTGAGGGTTCGCAACAATTACGTCCATCTGGTAAATTGCATATTCCATTTTCGTCACCTTCTTCCAACTTTCCTTAATTATAAAGTATATGAAAGCAGAATAAAACATATGATTTTTGAAGCAAACAGACCGAATAAGCTTTAGTGCAAGGGTCATAATATATACGAATAAAAAGGAGGGTACATAATGGACAAAAAACCAAAAGAAAACCATGGTAAAGAAACGATGACTAACCAGCAGGGGCATCCGGTAACAGACAATCAAAATGTCCGTACTGTCGGAAATCGTGGACCAACCACACTTGAAAACTATGATTTCATTGAAAAAATCAGTCATTTCGATCGTGAAAAAATACCAGAACGGATTGTCCATGCTCGAGGGACGGGTGCTTACGGTTACTTTCAATCGTACGGTACAGTTAATGGCGAACCAATTTCCAATTATACTCGTGCCAAAGTGTTTACCAATACCGAAACCCAAACCCCTGTTTTCCTTCGCTTTTCTACGGTGGTGCACGGTAAGCATTCACCAGAGACATTACGCGATCCCAGAGGGTTTGCGATTAAATTTTACACTGAGGATGGTAACTGGGATCTTGTCGGGAACAACTTAAAGATCTTTTTTATCCGTGATCCGTTAAAGTTCCCGGACATGATTCATGCATTTCGACCAGATCCTGTAACCAATGTACAGAATCTTGAGCGTATGTTTGATTTTATCAGTGAGTCTCCTGAAGCAATGCACATGATCACCTTTGTCTTCTCTCCTTGGGGAATTCCGGCTACCTATCGACATATGCAGGGATCTGGTGTTCATACGTATAAATGGGTTAATCATGACGGGAAAGCAGTTCTGGTAAAATATCACTGGGAACCTGTCCAAGGTATTAAAAATCTTACCCAAGGGGAAGCCAACAAAATTCAGGGAGAGAATTTCAATCACGCAACACAAGATTTATATGAAGCGATTGAAAATGGCGATTATCCTGAATGGGAGCTTTATGTGCAGATAATGGAAGATGGTGAACATCCTGAATTGGATTTTGATCCATTAGACGCTACAAAGTTATGGTACAAAGATGATTATCCATGGCATAAGGTTGGGAAATTAGTATTAAACCGAAACCCGGAGAACTTTCATGCAGAAGTAGAACAATCTGCATTCGGTACAGGGGTTTTAGTCGATGGTCTTGATTTCTCCGACGATAAGATGTTACAAGGGAGAACATATTCCTATTCTGATACTCAACGTTACCGAGTAGGCGCAAACTATTTGCAATTACCGGTGAATAAACCTCACAAGAATGTGGTGACGAATCAGACTGGTGGAATGATGGACTTCAGACAGGACTATGGTGACTTTAAAAACCCTCATGTCGATTACGAACCATCTACCATTGCTGGCTTAAAAGAGGCCAAAAATGCAGGTGTAGAACATGAACCACATGTAGAAGGTCGTTTACAACGTCAGGCTATTTCCCGGGAAAATAATTTTGGACAAGCAGGCGAAACTTACCGCAGACTGAATGACTGGGAAAAAGATGACCTGATTAACAATTTAGTATCTGCCTTATTAGGCTGTCACAAGGATATCCAGGACAAAATGCTGGATATGTTCTATAAATGCGATAAGGAATACGGCGCTCGTGTCGAAAAAGGATTAAAATCAGAAGTGGAAAGCAAAGAAGAAATGATGGAAGATGCCATGCATGACGCGGAAGAAATGGGACATCCGTCCGATCCCTATTAAAAGAAATATCCTTGGGGTAATTGCCTCAAGGATTCTTTCATTTTTCTTCTACGTCGTATTACTTGTATCTAGAACAGTAAGTTGTGATATGTCTTGAATGTTCGATTTCACACTTTTGTTACGTCCCGGTCACTTACTATTCCTTACAATATTCAACGACTCGATCATAGGATAAGTCGCCACCGAATATATCTAGCGAACTACCGATCGTGACATGCAGTCTTCCTTTCGATAATTGTTCAAAAAGTTTTAAATCCTCAAGCGAACGGACACCACCTGCATATGTCGTTGGAATCGTCACATAGTCAGCAAGTATACTAACCAGGTTTTCTGCTATGCCTGCTCGCTTGCCTTCCACATCGGCTGCATGGATTAAAAATTCATCACAATACTGTTCTAACTCTTTTATTGTAGAAGCCGTGATTTCAATATTACTAAACTTCGTCCATTTATCTGTCACGACAAACCATTTGCCATCCTTCTTTTTACAGCTTAAATCAATCACTAAACGTTCCTTGCCAATCTTATCTACTAAGTGACGCAGTCTATCCATTTTTAATTCGCCATCCTGAAAGATATAAGATGTGACAATAACATGGGAAGCACCAGCATTCAGAAAGGTTAAAGCATTATCCGCCGTAATACCCCCACCGATCTGCAACCCATCTGGATATGCCTGAAGTGCCTCGATGGCTGCTTCCTTATTGCCACCACCAAGCATAATAACATGCCCACCTGTTAACTGATCGTCACGAAATTTAGCAGCATAATAACTACTATTATAGGTGGATACATAATTTTCAATGACTTGCTCCTTTTCCTGATTTAATGTCGCACCTACAATTTGTTTTACTTTGCCCTGATGCAAATCAATACAAGGTCTAAATTCCACACTATCACATATCCCCTCGTTATCTTTTTATGGCCACTTTTTATCTTTAATGGCCACTTTCACAATCTTTTAAGCAAAACCTCGCTCATATTGAACAGGTACTTTGATATCTTGACCCAGTTCATGTGCGGCATGGATCGTCCAATACGGATCACGAAGCATGCCTCGACCGACAGCAACGAAATCGGCATCTTGGTTTCCAATTACTGCATCAGCCAGACGTGGAGTTTCTAAATTACCAACAGCCATAACGGGTACATCCAACGCTTCACGCATTGCTCTTGCAAAAGGAAGCATATAACCTGCATGGGAGCCTGGGTTACGAGAAGGCGCAATCGCTCCTTCACCGCCCGCGCTAATATCAAAAATATCAACACCAGCTTCTTTGTATACTTTAGCTATTTCGATTCCACCTTCTAATGTATAACCTTCTTCCACAAATTCAGTGGCAGATATACGAAGAATCAGTGGCATATCTGCTGGCATTTCACTTTTTACTGCTTGAATCACTTCTGTACCAAAACGAGTCAACTCTCCATATTCGTCCTCCCGTTTATTTGTATAACGAGAATGAAATTGGTGGATCAAATAGCCATGTGCCCCATGTAATTCGATGGAATCAAAGCCTGCTTCCACTGCACGACGAGCTGCTTGCTTATACTTGTCGACCATGTCTTTTACTTCCGCAGCAGATAGTGCACGTGGTTCTTTATATTTTTCACTGAAACGAATGGCAGATGGTGCTACAGGCTTCTCTGCGTCTTCTGCTTTTCGCCCTGCATGCGCAATCTGAATCGCAATTTTTGCACCCTGTGCATGAACACCATCCACAATGCGTTTATATGCTGGAATTTGTGCGTCTGACCATAATCCTAAACAATTATTCGAAATTCGTCCATCTGGTTCAACATTCGTCATTTCCACAATAATTAAACTTGTGCCTCCAACCGCTCTGCTGACATAGTGTGCAAAATGCCAATCATTCGGTGTGCCATCTTCCGCAGTTACAGAGTACTGACACATCGGAGGCATCACAACGCGATTTTTTAGATCTAAATTCTTTATTTTAATTGGGCTAAATAGTTGTTTCATGATTATTCCCCCCTTTTTAACTTTACCAATTTAGTATAGCAAGAAATGATAGCTGGAGCATCTAATTAAACTTGCCGTTTCTTTGCACGCCATAGCATGTATTCCATGGTAAAAATACAAATAATTAACCAGGATAGCCCCAGAGCTATTCCTGCCATTATATCGGTAAAGAAATGCACACCTAATACAACACGACTATAAGGAATAGCGATGGTTAACATCCCTAGCAAAAGGATAATACACCATTTCACTGCTCGGTTCGTTACAAGTTTCCAGACCAGATAAATCAGAAATCCGTAAAATGCAACAGCCCCAGTCGAATGCCCACTGGGAAAACTATAGCCTGTACCATCAAACGCCGCAATCAGTTCTGGTCGATTCCGCTGGAATACCATTTTCAACACTTTTGTTAATAAACTGATCCCAATCATATTCAAGCTAAATAAAATACTGTACCATTTATTACTCGTGAATATTAATAACAATACCGCTACAATCACAGAGCTAATTGCTATTAAGGGTACCGATCCAGCCTCTGTTATCCACGTCATCCACTGGTACAAGGTATCATTTGCCGTATAAGTGAGCACCTCTTGAAAATAGTGATCGATTTTGAATTTTTCATTTTCTAATACATCATCTGCTAGTTCGATAAACAAAGACATTGTCAGAAATAAAAGAACGAATCCTGCTATCAAAAAAAGAAAGGTTGGTTTTAAAATATTCTTCATTTAGTCCCACTCCCTATCGGTAATATTCCCGAAACACCGCTTTAAAAATCATGGTATGGAAAAAATGTAAAAAAAGCTTCTTTTTGTTGATGAAATGTAATATACAGCCATAAGCCTTGTCCTGGCAAGATTTTTTACTGTTTCGACAAAAGATATGACTTGCATTCCTGCTTATATGTATGTTTGAATGGACAAACAATGATAGTAAATGGAGGTTAGAACAAAATGAAAAAAAGCCTATTGACGTTGATGCTGATCATCGTATCAATCATAGCCGTCGCTTGTGGAAGTGAAGAAGATCAATCCAATCAAGAATCATCTGAAGCTTCATCCGGTTCATCATCTAATCAAACAACGGAAGAGCAGCTTGTCAGTGAAGAAGAAAAAGTAAAAAATGATAAAACCGTAGCAACCATTAATGGAACAGAAATCAATGGTGTAGCTTACAATCAAATGTATTCAACAGTTAAAAGCACCTTGCAACAATCTGGACAAGATACAGAAGATACGGATTCACTAAAAGAACAAACTTTAACAGAATTAATTAACCAGGAATTAATCAGACAAGATGCAGTTGAACAAGGTATTAAAGTCGATGATGAACAAATCCAAAGCCAGGTTGACTCATTAAAAGATCAATACGGGGATCAATTCTCCACTGTATTGAAATCAAGCGGCTTAACAGAAGAAACATATAAAAAACAATTAAAACAAAATGCACTCTCAACGAAGTATATGAAATCAGAGTTTGATATCAAGGTTTCAGATGAAGAAATTCAACAATATTATGATTCCCTAAAAGAACAATCTGAGAAAGAAATTCCTGCTTTAGAACAAGTCAAAGGCCGAATCGAACAAATGCTATTTTCACAAAAACAGCAGGAGAAAAAGGATCAAATCCAAGCAAAAATCGATGAGTTAAAGAGTAACGCAAAGATTGAAAAACTAATTTAATTGAAACTTAAAAAAGGAAGGACATCGATAATTCTACTCGAGTCCTTCCTTTTTTATTTTTAAATCGGTTAGGTTATAATCCACTATCGATACTTGCGTTGTTGTTTCCTGAATTTGTTTTGTATTCTCAACGGTTTGTTCGACTTTACGGACAGATTCACTGTTGATCAGAATCCCCTCTTCATTAAGAGTGTAGCTTCTTTTTAATTTTAAATAGTTGATCGATTTATTGAGTGCTAATGAACGTTCCAATGTATCATTATTGTCATGTCCTTTTTCCTGCGCTTCTTTTATTAACGATTCTATCATATTAATATTTCGTTCCTTTATCTTAGAGAAGTAGTGTTCACTATAGGAAATCGTGTATACCGTGTTATTATCCCGACTCTCGACGGCTATTGATTCGATATCTTCTTTTTCAAGATCTATCTCTAATAACACCTCTAAGTCATTGGGATAATCGGACGTCTCTTCTTTAAGCTGTTGCCATTCAGAATGTGCTTGCTGCTCATTTCGCTGAATCATACGTTGATATTGATGATTATCGATTTGGACCGTTTCTGATACAAAGGCTTCTTCTCCAGCCTGCTGTTGAACTCGTTTTATTTGCCAGTCCACTTGATCTCCTTGTACCAGAAAGGCACCTTCTGTTGATATAGAAGTGAAATGTTTACCGTCCAATTTCAGCTCAACCTGTTCTGTATAAGTACCGTTATTAAGCAGTTGTGTCTCGTCACTCGCCTGTTGGAGTTTGTCTAATTTCCCTATTTTTGAACCACTGTTGTCACAAGATGCAAGCCCGAACAAACTAACTGCCAGTACTACAATAATAAAGCGTATTTGCATACATGGCCTCCTATACCTGTTGTACAATCTCTATTAATTGCTGTTTTTCTGGTGAATCGATTTCAGAATATTCTATTAGCACCTTATTTATGTATATATAAACCATATCAGTTTAATTTTATCATGGAAACGATTTATTTTCCATGAACGTTCCAATTAGCCCTTAAAGCTTTTCCGGCAAATAATTCTGATAGATTTCTAACATATCAGAATGATGCTTTAAAACATCCAAAGTTTGTTGATTTGGTCTTACATAAATTGTAGGATAATCGATTTCATCAAATTGCTTTTGAACCGGGAATGCTAATCGCTCTTCATCGAGCGAGAATTGTGCATCAACACTGTCATTATTCCCTCTTGCATCTAACCTGATCCATTTGTCCAACGTCTGTAAATAAACTGCATTTAATGCATGCAGCGAATAGCCTTTTTCAAATGTATCAAATAGCATTAATCGCTGATAACAAAAACCTGTCGGAATACCTTGACACCGTAATAATGCAGCAAAAAGATTTGCTTTTGCATAACAGATTCCTTCTTTAAATCGAAGAACCTCCGATGCTTTACATGTTACTCTTCTACTTTGGATATCCCATACGTGGTTGATTTGATCACGCATGAAAAGGAACGCTATCTTCGTTTTTTCAATCTCTGTTTGCGATGCATTGAACAAACTGCTAGCAACTTGTTTAACGAGAGGATTTGAGAAGTCTACCATTTTGGACTCCTCCAAATAATCCTGAATTTTATCAGATTCACTAATAAGTTCCACCAGCAATCACCTTTCTTTTTTTGAATAAAGATACATTTTATTTTATAATTATACATTTTGTCATTTCGGTTTTCCACCTATTTTTGCAATGTTTTTAAGATAATTTTTTCTAGTAATTGCCAAGGTAATAAGCGCTTAGCAAAGAACATGGCAGCTGCTCCTTTACCGATTGGATAACGCAACTTAGGCTTGGAACGATTACAAATTTTAATAATTAAATCTGCAATTTCTTTCGGGTTCTGGTCGGTGTTTGCTGATTGCTTCGCATAGTTAAATACTGAATATTTCAGTGGATCAGCTTGCATTCTTTCTTGATCAATGGTCTGCAAACTCTTTTGCCAGATAGCCGTCTGATAAGAAGAAGGTTCGATAATAGATACATAAATATTTCGCTGTAATAATTCCAATCTTAAACTTTCACTAAAACCTTCTAACGCAAATTTAGATGTACAATAGCTACTTAACCCTGGAAATCCGATCATTCCACTCACACTGCTAATATTAATGATGTTCGCTTTATCTGCCTGTTCCAGAAACGGCAACATTGCAATGGTTACACGAAATACCCCATGCAAGTTCACATTTAATTGCTGTTCAAAAGCTTCAGTCGATAGATCCGATACAAATCCGCCATGCGAATAACCAGCATTATTAACAAGTAAATCGAGCTTTAGACAGTTTTGTTTCATATACTGTGTGACCTGTTCAATATGCTTTTCATTTGTGACGTCCATTTCTAAAATTGTGATCCTATTAGTTAACTTTAATTCTGCTGCCTTATCGATTAAAGTTTGTTGGGAGTGAATGGTTCTCATCGTCGCAATTACATGATAGCCACTTTTGACCAGTTCAAGTGCTGTCACAAGTCCGAACCCACTTCCAGCCCCTGTAATTAAAGCCGTTTTCAATATAGCTCTCCCCTTTTCTTTTAGTTTAACACAGTACTTGAGGGTGAATAGTTTTACACAGTTTTGATGAATTTTCTTATCCTTCGATTTTTTCAAAAATAAGAGTTTTAAGACTATTTTATTCTTTTCTTTTCTATTGCACGTAAGAACATGCACTTATGAACGTTTCTTCTCCCTTTACACAACTACCTATAATATGGATTATGTCTAGCTTGGTGATAAATTTGAAATTGTTAATGTGCTGGGAGACCGCTCCGGCCAACCACTTCGCGTCCTGCGGGGCACGGCTGAAGCTAACTTTGAAAAGAAGACCGCTTTACAAAGTGGATCTTCAGCACCTGCTCAATCCCGAGGGAGTCTACGTGGTTGGCCTGCGCTAGGATAGGTACTCTACAACTTTTGTAAGAGCTAGCATATTGAGTGCATCCATAAATAATAGCATTTAAATCAATAACATAATGCCTAGAACCACTGCTTTTGACTGTTCCATACGTTGTAGCACTTCACTGAACGCAGGAAATATGCGAAGACTCCCGTGGGATCAGCGCGAGCTGAAGATCCACTTTGTCTGTGCATGTGTCTGCAAGTATGTCTTCGAAGTGGGCTTTTCGGCACAAGGCAGCAAAGAAGCAGTGAAAGTAGTAGCCTAGCTGAAGCCGTGCCCCACAGGATGCGAAGCATATTTCCGGAGCTTTGTTACGCATATACTACATATCAAAATTACCACATCGCTATAGTTTACCTGACATAATCCATATTATAAGAATCCAAATATCTATGTAACGTGCCTTCATGACAGTCATTAAACTAAATACAAAAACCCCCCTCTTATAATAAGAGGGGGATTCATACTAAATATTACTCAACGCCTTTAGTCCATTCGTCTACTTTGTCTTGGTTTTCTTCAACCCATGCTTCTGCAGCGTCATCTGGATCTTCACCATTTACGACTACATCAACCATAACAGAGTTGATATCTTCTTGTGTCCAGTTGAACTGGTCTAATACTTTATAAACATTTGGTAAGTCTTCTTTTAGTCCCTGACGTACCATTGTTTTGATATTTTCTGCTTCACCGTAAGCACCTTTAGGATCTTCTAAATATTTAAGATCATATTCAGAGAACATCCAGTGTGGAGACCAGCCAGTAATAACGATTTCTTCTTCATTTTCAATTGCGTCACCTAAAGCAGTTGTCATTGCACCACTTGAAGAAGTTTGCAGTTCCCAATCGCTTAAGTTACCGTATTCTTCAAGTACTGTTTCTGTTGCTCCTACTACACCAGAACCTGCTTCAATACCAGTGATAGTCATATCAGCTTGGTCAGATAGATCTTCAATTGACTCAACATCCATATAAGATGGGACAACTAAACCTGTTTTTGCACCTTCAAGGTTTGTTCCTAAATCTTCTACTTGATCACCGAATTCTGCGAACTGTGATTTATGAGTAAGTGGTAACCATGCAGCAACCATACCATCTGCTTCATCATTTGCTACTGCTTCCCACATCGCAGCATTTTCAACTGATGTTAATTCTACTTCATAACCTAAGTCTTCTAATACTTCACCTACAACATGTGTGGAAGCAATTTCTGTATCCCAGTTAACATAAACTAATTGTACTTCTTGATCATTACCCACAGAAGCTGACTCATCTGAACCATTATCACTTTCTTCTTCAGATCCGTTTCCGCCGCCACATGCAGCTAGAACTAACACTAAACCTAGTACAGCAATTAATCCAAAAGATTTCCATGTTTTCAACATTAATAGAACTCCCCTTTGTTAATTTTTTATATATTTAACTTCCCTGATAGACAGGGAAGTTATTCACTTATTTTTTGTTCACATTCTGAGATAGTCGGTCAATAATAATCGCTAGGATTACAATTCCTAAACCTGCAACGAAACCTGGACCACCTCGTGAACGTTGTAACGCTGTTAATACTTCATCACCAAGACCGGGTGCACCGATCATAGAAGCGATAACAACCATTGAGAGGGCAAGCATGATCGTTTGGTTTACACCAGCCATCATCGTTTTTCTTGCCATTGGTAATTCTACTTTAAAGAGTTTCTGCGCACCAGTTGTCCCAAACGCATCTGCCGCTTCCACTAATTCGGAAGAAACTTGTCGGATACCAAGATTCGTGAAACGTACTACTGGTGGTGTTGCGAATACTACCGATGCAAAGATACCAGGTACCATACCGATACCAAAGAAAACAACGGCAGGAATTAAGTATACAAAGGCAGGCATTGTCTGCATAAAGTCCAGAATTGGCGTAATAATTCGCTGCGCCCATACACTTTTGGACATCCAAATCCCCGCCGGAATACCAATAATAATCGATATCAGACTGGCGAAGACAACGAGTGTTAATGTTGCCATCAATTGTTCCCATAGTTCCTGGTTATAGACGAACCAAAGTCCAACAATTGAAAATGCAGCTAGACCGAACTTCTTACCTGAAACAAAAAATGCGACTACCGCAACTAATAAAATAATGACAATCGGTGGAATTTCAGCTAACCAATCAGCTGTTGATTCCACAAACTCACCAAAATCATCTTTAATAGGGTCAAAGATAAATTCAAACGTCTCTTGCATCCAATCTGTTGCTAGATCAATCCAATCGGCTAATGGGATTTTTCCGATAAAATCAAGCATCTTCTGTCACCCCATTTCCGTTTGCTAATGCTGCAATAACGGCACCTCTCACGATAATCCCTTTTAACTTGCCATCTTCTACAACGGCTACTGGTACCGGTGAGTCATGAATAATATCAAAAATTTCATGAATTGGTGCCTCCATACCAACTGTAGGCATATTTTTCTGTAAAATATCGCGTAAATCTTTGGATTCTTTGTCTCTTGCACTTTTGACATCATCTGCTGTGACATATCCTTGCAATTGTCTTCCACGATCTACCACATAGATACTTGATAAACCTTGTTCACGAATACGCTCTAATGCAACGCGCGGTCCGTGCTTATCGATGTCAACTGTTTCTGGACGTTTCATAATATGGCTTGCTGTTAACACTTTGGAACGGTCAACATCTTCCACAAATCGTTCTACGTAATCATTCGCAGGATTAACGAGAATTTCTTCTGGTGTACCGATTTGTACGATGGAACCATCCTTCATTAAAGCAATGCGATCACCAATTCTCAACGCCTCATCTAAATCGTGCGTAATAAAAATGATCGTTTTCTTCATTTTTTGTTGCAGATCCAATAATTCGTCTTGCATATCTTTACGAATTAACGGGTCTAACGCTGAGAAAGCCTCATCCATTAACAATACTTCCGGGTCATTCGCTAAGGCACGAGCTAAACCAACACGCTGTTGCATCCCACCGGATAACTGATCCGGATACTGGTGAATAAAGCTTCCCAAGCCTACTAACTGAAGTGCCTCTTCCGCTTTTTTCGCTCGTTCTTCTTTGCTGATACCTTGTACTTCAAGTCCAAATTCAGTGTTTTCCAATACGGTTCGGAACGGAAACAGACCGAACTTTTGGAATACCATACTCATTTTTTCGCGGCGTACTTTTCGTAAAGTATCTTTTCCAACCTTCGCTAAATTCTCGCCACCAACTTCTACATCACCTTCAGTAGGATCGATGAGACGATTTAACAAGCGTACAAGGGTTGATTTACCACTTCCAGAAAGTCCCATAATCACAAAGACTTCTCCTTCTTCTACTTCAAAAGAAGCACGGTTAACACCTACTGTGCATCCTGTTTTTTCTAATATTTGTTCTTTCGTGTAGCCCTCATCCAATAATGAAAGAGCTACTTTAGTCTTTTTGCCGAAAATTTTCGACAAGTCTTTTACCTTAATGACAGACATGAATTAAACCACCTCTTTTTCTTCGACATATTCCGTCATTTCCGAACATCGTTTTTTATGTTACAGGAACATTTCATTTATTTCAACCGTTATGCACTTATTTTTCAGATCGTTACGTTTATAAAGTTTAATCTTTACAAAATGAATTTATTTCCTTTACTATGTATATAGCTTTTTATTTTAGTGTAGTATAAAGTTAAAGTAAGTGCGTTAAAGGAGGTTGTCATAGCTTTATGACACAATCGGATCATAGCCAATTAGAAAGAGTAAACAATCAGATTGTATCTGAATTCTCAAAAACATTAGAGATGTTTTCATTAAACAAAACAGAGGCACAGCTTTTTGTGACCTTGTATTTAAATGAAGCACCGATGACATTAGACGAAATGAAAGAATCTCTTGGCAAAAGCAAAACAGCAATGAGCTATGCCATCCGCAGACTATTGGAATTTAATCTTGTGGAACGCGTCTGGCAAAAAGGCGTGCGCAAAGACTTATATGAAGCGCGAGAAGATTTATACAAAAAATTCATGAAAACCTATGTTAACCGTTGGCTGGCTTCGCTTAATATACAAATCAATAATTTAGCAGAAATACAGGAAGATCTTACTCATTACTCTGATTCACATAAAGAGTTGTTTGAAAGAAAGATACAGGATGCTATTTTCTTTCACCGTTCATTAGAAGAAGTTTTTTCCAGTATCAAAAAAAATGATTTTCTATAGACTATGATCTAGAGAAGCATACATGAAAAAGGCTTGCACTTATCTTGTGCAAGCCTTTTTGGATTATTCATTATACCTTCGAATTTGTCATTATTATTAATATTGTCTTTTTTCTCATTTCTTGCCTTGCTTCTTCCTTCTTAAACGTTTCTTCAGAAGTGGTAATCTTCATAGGGATCTCTTTCCCCGCAACCAACTCTTTCGATGCTTGCATAATTTGCGGACCTAGTAATGGATTACATTCAAATGCCTTATTAGTAGCATCAATCGAAATAATTTTCATGTCATGTCCCGGTCGAAAACCAAAAGCCTCAATCGCCTGAATGGCACCAATTGCTATATCAGCATTATGTGCATAGACAACATCGATCGCATCTCCGTATTTTAACAGCAGCCGTTCCATCATTCTTACCCTTTTCCTAGTGTAAAGTCACCCGGCAATGATTCCAGAATCGTGATATTATTATATTGTTTGATAATTTCTTGAAATTATTGTTTTAGATCAACAGCTGGTGCGGAATTTGAAGTTCCCTCCAATTCCACAATATTGATTGGTGCATTCTTTTGAATGGTCTTCTTATTTTTAACGATCCATTGCACTGCTCTTCTTCCTTCCTCAACGAAATCAGACCTGATAAATGAGGTCCAAAGCGAATCATCTTCGACTTTGATCTCTCTATCGGACAAGATCACTGGGATCCGACTTCTTTTGCTTCTTGCAATACTTCTGTGCAACCATGTTCTACTTTCGGAGAAAATGCAATAACATCTACACCTTGCTGTATAACTCTGCTTCCCGCTTACTCTTCTGCTCTTGGTATACCAAATCAATTAATCGTTCCATTTCATCAATCATCTTATTGTAACTATTACCTAATTGGCCAATCTCGTCTGTATTTTTGATTGGAAACGAAAGTCTAATCTTCCCTCTTCGACATTACGCATTAAGTTTTTTAATTTATTAACTGGTTTCGTTATTCTACTTGCGAATATAACAGATATAATCGAGCCAACAACAAGTATAATTCCTGCTATAACAAAGGTTAACTGTTGCACCTTTGTTACAACTTTAGTTGTTTCACCTAACGAAAATACCCCTGCAACTTTCCAACCTATACCTCCGATTTTTCGCTTAACTTTCTCTTGGTATCTGTTTACATCAAAAAGAACGCCTTATCCCTGAGGGATAAGGCGCATTATACTAGACTTCATTACATCATTTCTTCAATAGACCCGTCATCCTTATTGACAATATACCAGCCAACTGTTGCTGTGTGACTTGTATCACCATTCTGAACGAGCTCATATACTTGTACGACAAAATTACCATTATCATCTTTATGATCCATTACAACTTTCATTTCACTATCTTCTGGAATGTTCAAATGCTGTCTGACCAGGGCCTCCGCTTTCACATCTGTTATTTCACCATTAGATTCGTTTGTTTCTTCGCTCTTATTACTATTCTCATTATTGCCTGCAGAATCACTGCCGCTTTGATTGCTACTGTCATTTTGGCCATCACCATTCGATGTGTCTCCTAAATCTTCCGTGCGCACTTCCTGGACAATCCATTTATCGTCATTTGATGTGAGTACATATGTCATTTTCACTTCACCAATAAGCTCATTTGTTTGCTCTTGGATAATTTCATACTCTGTTTTACTGACTTCTTGCATCTGAAAAGCTTGATCCTCTTTAAACCATATAGGTGCCTCAGTTGGTACAACAAAAAGCTGACCATCAGTCTCCTGGAAATACTGATCAACATAAGAACTTGCTAATTCCTCTGACATGATCGTCATAAATTCTTCTTGTAACGCTTCTTTCGTAGTAAAATCCGACACAGTACCTTGATCATCTGCATTGTTAATAACACGCATTACCGTGTCATGATACTGATTTAATACCTCTGTTGCCTTGTTCTCATCAAGAGTGAAGGTAGATTCTGCATCTCCTGCCTCATCTACATCGTCTGTAGCATCGATTGTTTCTGTATTCCCATTATCATCTGATGATTGCGTATCCTCTTCTGTGTCTTGTGAACACGCTATCAGAGTAACTGAGAGAAAAGCTAGTAAAATCAATACGATTAAATGTTTTTTCATATAGATACTCCCCCTGTTTATTTGTGGTAAAAAAAGTATTTCTATTTACAATTTTCCCTGAAATTAATCATACCAAACTATTAGTCAGCCTCCTATAAGACTTTTTTCCCATCATTCTAATTCTAACAAAATCATATGGATGGTAAGAAAAGCTTGGTGCAACTCGCTTTTTTCTTCATCTGTCAACTTGGAGAATCGCTCCTGAACGATTCGATGTAATTCCATTTTCATTTCAGACGTATATTGTTTGCCATATTTCGAAATTTCCAGATAAGTGATCCGTCTGTCATGGGCGTCCTTCTTTTTCTTAATAAATTCCTTCTCCATCAACTTCTGAATAATCGGTGTTAAATTGGATTTATTGATATCTAATTTTTTGGCAATGAACGTCATTTGAATCGGTTCTTCAGTTTCGATCATTCGTAACACATGAAAATGAGAAAGATGAAGCTCGTCTTTTTTCACAACATGTGATGTACCAAATATTTTTTTGGGCAATAATGGTAAAACACTGAGTGCAGCATCCACAAGTTCATGAGTTAAGACGTCTTTTTCACTCGGCATGTTACACACTCCTTCGAATAAATTGACTTTATCTAGCTGTGGTTGGATAATAGTTATTATATCATAACTATTTCATTCGTGAGGAGGTTTTATATTGAATTCCGTCATATCTGTGAAAGGTTTAACCAAAACATATAAAAAAGTCGAAGCAGTAAAAGGGATCAGTTTTGATGTGAAAGAAGGCGAAATCTTCGGCTTTCTCGGACCGAATGGCGCTGGTAAAAGTACAACAATTAATATGATTTGTACGATGCTAAAAGCTACTTCCGGAGATATTATTATTAATGGTTACGATGCAAATAAAGAAAAAGATGAAGTACGCGCAAGTATTGGTATTATCTTTCAAGAAAATACATTGGACGAAAAATTAACGGCTAACGAAAACCTAAAATTACACTGCCGATTTTACAATGTTCCGAAAGATAAGCGTGATGCTCGTATCCAGGAAGTACTGGAAATTGTGGATCTTGTAGATGAACAAAATCAAAGAGTGGAAGAATATTCTGGCGGGATGAAGCGCCGGCTCGAAATAGCGCGCGGACTTCTCCATTATCCGAAGGTATTGTTCCTGGACGAGCCGACAGTCGGGCTTGACCCCAATACGCGTGCTCATTTATGGGAATATATTTTAAAGCTGAAGGAAAAAGAAGGCATTACGATGTTTTTAACAACGCATTACTTAGATGAAGCAGAAATCAGTGATCGTGTCGCGATTATGGATCAAGGTGAAATCATTGCCATTGATTCCCCTTCTGCTTTAAAGGATCAATTAGGCGGTGACATGATCGAGCTTTCTACGGAAGATAATGAAGCAGCACTGAAAGAAATCGAAGAAAAAATCAGTGATGCGGAGGTCGAGGTAAAAGACAATACCATTCACTTAAAGGTCTCCAGCAGTGACGCGTTTATATCCAAATTTATTAAGACGTTAGAAATTCCGATTACTGCGTTAAACATCCGAAAGCCTACATTAAATGATGTCTTTTTAGCTTATACAGGGCGAAAAATCAAGGATTAAGGAGGGTATTTACATGGAAGGAATTCTCGCGATTTGGCAACGGGATTTAATGAAATTTTTCAGGGATCGGGCTCGATTGTTAGGTTCATTTTCAATGCCGATCCTGTTTCTATTAATATTTGGTGGTGGTTTAAGTGGTACAATGGAATCAATGATGGCAGGTGGAATGGCGGACAGTAGTGAAGGATTTAATTATGTTGAATTTGTCTTCCCTGGTATCGTATCGATGACATTGTTAATGACGGCGATTTTTTCCGCGATGTCTGTAATTGAAGACAAAAATTACGGATATATGAAGGAAATCCTTGTCTCCCCTATTTCACGTGTAAGTATCGCGATCGGGAAAATGCTGGGGGCAGCGTCTGTCTCAACGATTCAAGGTATCATTCTGTTTTTATTAATTCCGTTTCTTGGGCTATCCTATGATATCTGGTCCTTGATTAAGGTCATCCCATTTATGTTTCTGCTCGGGGCTGCTTTATCAGGTGTAGGCTTGCTATTTGCCAGTATGATCAAATCCACTCAAGGCTTCCAGCTTATTGTGCAAATCCTGGTGATGCCTATGATTTTCCTATCTGGCGCCTTATTTCCGATCAACAACATGCCTAGCTGGCTCGATGTCATCGTGAAGCTTAACCCTGTTACGTATGGTGTCGATGTCATGAAAAAAATAATGATTGATGTCGAGAGTCTTCCAGAAACCATTCGTCAAACAATGGGACTTGATATCACCGTATTCGGCCGTTCTGTTACCGTATTCGAGGAAATATTGTTTATTCTGGCATTTGCCGTTGTATTTGTAGCAATAGCTACAATCAGCTTCAAGCGGGCACATGCATGAACGGAATATATTATGTTAGAGTCTGATTTAGCAGCTAAATCAGACTCTTTCTTTTATTAACAAAGAAATTATTTAACTTCAGTCATTAAGATAAGTTGCAGGAGCTATCATGCTTAAGTTAAGTATTATGAGTTCTGATAATATGGATTATGTTAACTAGCTTAGTGGTAACTTTGAAATGATTGATGTGCTAGGACACC
Source organism: Gracilibacillus caseinilyticus (assembly GCF_022919115.1). NCBI lineage: Bacteria > Bacillati > Bacillota > Bacilli > Caryophanales > Bacillaceae > Gracilibacillus > Gracilibacillus caseinilyticus. The sequence goes on from NZ_CP095072.1 coordinate 4,478,256, forward strand.
GCTCCGGCCAACCACTTCGCGTCCTGCGGGGCACGGCTGAAGCTAACTTTGTGAAGAAGACCGCTTCACAAAGTGGATCTTCAGCACCTGCACGTCCAGCGGAAGTCTACGTGGTTGGCCTACGCTATGATAGTGACTCTACAACTTTTGCTAGTATATGGAGTGGTAATCAACCATAGTTATAATTAAATATCATATAATTCCTATAAAACATTATGCTTAGCACTGCTGCTGTTAGCTGTTCCAATCGTTGTAGCACTTCACTAGAGCGGAGCATATTTCCGGTGCTTTGTTAAGCACACGCTATTTGTCAAAATTACCACTAAGCAGTTAGTTCTTCGCTCATTATACTGCTCCTTCGATAAGTAACAGTAGAGTGAGAAGTTTATTAATCATGCTTGCGGGTCCCATTTCCTCACTTTTACTAGGAATTGTCTGCTTGGCATTCTACTCTGCTATTAACCTTCCGGTAATGATTGATTTTCTTATAAAATCCATATCAAATGCAGCACTGGTACAGTTTTTGATGATAATACCGATCAAGTATCCAACTTTTTTTGGTGCATACAGTGGGCTGCCCAGTGATGGCTATAGAGCGATCAAGCTAATGAAATAGATATACTAACGGAAGACTATCACATACAAATATGATTTATCTTACTGGTGTTATTGTGCTGAAGATGATAAAAATATTCGTTTGACTAATCTCATAGCGAAATGCTGAAATGACAGATCACTACTTCTTTGCCACAATCAAAAAACGTTTAGAATTCGTTACGATTCCTTTTTCTGTCTGATGCGCTGCTACAAAATCTTCAAACCTATTTAAATCATCAGGATACTCACCGAATTTTGGGATAATTGGCGTATATTTTAATAAAAAAAGAAGGTCCTCTGGCCTCTGGTAATACTCAGCGGCATCGTATTCATAGGTTTGAACACTAGTAAACCCAGCTTCCTCCAAGTCTCTCACATAGTCGTCTTTTAGCTGTCCGTCCTGTGATTCCAATGCCTGTCCCCTGCCAAATGCCTTTTTCAAATTTATTTTATCCGCTTCACTCACTTGCTGTGTCATAAAAATCCCAGCTTCTTTCAATACACCCGCCACTTCTTTGGCAGAGAACGGAGCATGACGACTGGTAACAATATCAAAAAAATCATTTGGAAATTGTAATTGTTCAGAAGACATTTGAAAAAATTTCACATTTTTCTGTGATGGTTTACGTGCTTTTTCTATCATACTATGTGACAGATCAATGCCGACCATCAGAAATAATGAAGTGGCTATTTTCGTTAACTGTTCCCCACTTCCACAGCCTAAATCTAACAAACAATCAGATTTTCTCACATTCTTCAACACTTCCTGATAAAACTCCCAGCCGATACCCTCCGTTTTTACTTGGAGCTTGTCAAAATTCCAGCCATTTTCCTTACCAACTTCTTCATAAAATACACGGTAATCAAATTGCTCTTTTTTCATAATCTTCACTCCTCATCCTTAAAAAGTTCCATTAACATCCGCTCACGATTATCAAGAAAATATCTGGTTATCTGATAGTGATCGGTATCCTCATACGCAACTTCAGCAATTCTATCTCGATCAAAACTCCATATTTTCGCATCCGGATACCCTAATAAAATAGGGGAATGGGTTGCTATAATGAATTGACACTGTCCAGATGAAGCTAGATCATGCATTATTCGTAAAAACGCCAGTTGACGTTGCGGGGACAGTGCAGCTTCAGGCTCGTCCAATAAATAGATCGCTTGCTGATGAAATCGGTGCTGAAATAAGGATAAGAAGGATTCGCCATGTGACTGATGATGCAAGGAATCCCCACCGTAAGGATCATATTTACTAAAATCACCTTCCAAAGAATCCACATAAGAGGCAAACTGATGAAACGTCTCCGCTCGCAGGAAAAAGCCATTCGTTACTTTGGGCATCCACGATAACTTCACATAGTCCCCGAGATCCGATTGCGTCGCTTCTGCCTCATAGGAATTGTTGCGACCGCCACCAGCTGTATGAAATCCACACTTATCCGCGATCGCTTCTAACAAGGTAGACTTTCCAGACCCATTTTCTCCCACAAAAAAGGTAACATTGCTTTCTATTTCCAACTGTTCAAGATTTTGAATGACTGGTATGCAAAATGGATAGTCAGATTTTGATTTAACTCTTTTTCTATCTAATGTAATACGTTTTAAATACATCTTTCCACCTACTTTTTTAATCGATAGCCAACGCCCCAGATTGTCTCAATCAATCTCAGCTTAGACGGGTTTTTCTCGATTTTTTCGCGGATCTTACGTATATGGACGGTAACGGTAGAGCTGTCACCTATCGCATCAAATCCCCAAATTCTTTCAAGTAATTGCTCTTTCGTGAAGACATGATTAGGATGACAGGCTAAAAAATAGAGTAGATCATACTCTTTTGCTGTTAGAGTAAGTATTTGTTCATTGACCGAAACTTGTCGAGATTGAGGATCAATCGTGACACTGCCGATTTCGATTAATTGATGTGTTCCCTCCCGGTTGGTCAGCCGTCTGTATCTTGCTATATGAGCTTTCACCCGTGCTAACAGTTCATTAGGGTTAAACGGTTTGACAATGTAGTCATCCGCGCCTCGGTTAAAGCCCTTGATTTTATCTATATCTTCTTTTCGTGCGGTCACCATCAAAATTGGAATATCTAATGTTCTCCGTAATTGTTCACACAGCTCCCAGCCATCTGTACCCGGGAGCATAATATCCAGGATAATTAGATCATATGACTGGTGCTTGATCGCCCGATTTGCTTGCTCACCGTCCATCGAAATCGTCACATCAAAACCACTTAATTCTAAATAATCCTTTTCCAGTTCGGCAATGCTCATTTCATCTTCTACAATTAAGACTTTATTCATTGTGTTCACCTTTTTTCAATTGAAAATAAATCGTTGTTCCTTTGCCAGGCACACTTTCTGCCCAAACAGAACCTTGATGGACCTCGATAATTTTCTTCACAATCGCCAGTCCTAATCCACTGCCACCTGTAGCTGAATTACGTGAGAAGTCCGTTCGATAAAATTGATCAAATACAAAAGGTAATGCTGCCTGATCAATGCCGATTCCATTATCTTTCATCATCAGTATAACAATTTTCTTCCTTTTCTGTAATCGAGAAGATAATTTTTGACTTATTATTATTTTGATACTTCACACTGTTCGTGACCACATTCCGTATAGCTCGGTGTAATTGTTCACGGTCTGCTTCGATGAGCGTCCTGCCGGATTGCTGCAAAGAAAACTCGATCATTGGATATTGAAATCGTAATTCTTCGATAATGTCGTGACAATAGGACACAAGATCGATGGTATCAAAGTGAAAAGGCATGCGTTGCAAATCCAGCTTCGAATAAACAAACAGCTCATCGACCATGTATTCCAATGCTTCAGTTTTGTCATAAATCGTTCTCATATATCGATCATGTTTGTCCTCAGTATCTGCAACACCGTCTAATACGCCCTGGACATAACCTTTGATTGACGTAATGGGAGTCCGTAAATCATGGGAGATGCTAGCGATCAGTTCACGACGGTTCGTTTCATATTTTTCCTGCGTCTGTTTCGCCGTTTGCAAACTGTTACGCATCTCTTCCATCATATCAGCTAACTCACCAAGCTCATCATTAGTTGACACCTGAATGGGTTCATCGAGATTTCCTTGCTTTATTTTCCCTGCCGCATTTCTTAATTGTTGAATCGGCTTAATGATCGTCCATGAAACGAAATAGGTCAGCAATCCATTCGTTAATACGAGTACAAGAATTACACCTGCTAAACGATAATTCATAAATGTTTGCATCACCTGTTCATTACGAGTTCCATCACCTTTCACGAAAAACAAATAACCAAGTAAGATTTCGATTAACAAAAAACCGATGACTGGTGCAACAATCATCGCAATATTAGAAACTACTAACCTTTTTTTGATCGACATCGTAACACCTGCCTTTGCCAAGATTATATAGAAAAGCGAATAAATAAGCCAATTTATCCGTAACGCTTGAAATCACTAATTGGAACTATAACAGCACCAACAACACCTACATATACGGAGAGGTATTTAATACTCAATACAGTTTGGAATAAAAGCATCCCGGCCATTCCAATTACACTTGATAACGCAATCCCTATTACAGATCCTCCTATAAAACCTATAATTATCCCGATAAAGAGTCTCATTATGTCTGCTCCTTTTTCATATAATGATATAACTTGAACACTTTCCAACAAGCAACAAACAATAGTCCTGTACCAATCATTGGATGCATGGCAGTAAGCAGAGGCAACTTCCCACTCATATTTGCTGTAAAGTACATTACAAATACGAGAGACATCACGCCAAACAATTGCAAATACGCCCAACCCGGTAATTTGGCAAGCCAAGCAAGCACGAACATCAATAATGGTACATTAAATCCAAATAGGTGGATAAAAAACGTGTGATCTCCCCAGTGCAATGGACTTATGAACACCGCCATTCCAGCAATAACAAACTGTGCCGTAACACTAAGCAGAAATAAAATAGCAAGTCCTGCATACATATAGGTAAAAAAACGATATTTCAATATCATGACCCCCTCTGTTTGATAAGTACATGATACCGAGCATTTCTAAACAGCTGCTTAGCGATTTATTAATTTTTTATTAAATATATTTACTTACATTGGAAAAAAATAATTCATTTGATAAGATGTGTTTAAATGTTGAACACGTATAAGGAGTGTTGAAATGAACCTTGTTATTCTAATCTTGTCGATCGTGGTTTTCCTTATATCACTTAAGCTATTATCAGTAGTTAACTATCGAGGAGAACATTCTTACTTTACCGAAATTAAACAGAATTGTTTTTCTTTAATTTGTGGCCTTTCCGTAATTGTTTCACTCTTATCAGCAACTTATCAGACTTGGGTGCTTGTCGGCAGTCCGAATTCATTTGCTGGCGGTTATTTCGTATTAGGCACCGCTCTTTTATTGGTCATTGCTAGTTTTGTTCTATTTTATAAATTCAGTCAAAGAGAGAGCTAATGATGGCAGTAGAATTGCATAGCCTATTCCCTTATACAAGCACAAACGCATATAAATAATTATATGTATTTTGGGGAAAGGGGAAGAAAATCATGTACGATGCACGTTATCCTTACTTCATTCCTGCCTATTCCAACTTCCATCATTGGCAACGTCCATATCCGCCGGTAGATCCGAACACACTATATCAGTCTGCTAACCAGTCTCAAAAAATGTTACAAGAAGCTCGTATGGTACTTACAAAATTCGCTGAATCCAAAGAATTTGATACGAAGCTAATGAATGCCGCCCAAGCTTCTAATCATGATGAGGTGCGACGGTTGATTCATTCAATTGGTGATATTACCTCCAAAATAGAGGTTCATTTTAACCCGGACAGTATCAAATTAGAATTCTCTTCAAACGATGCCAATACAGATTGTTGTCATGTAATTATTGCATTGCGCTGGTAATAGACATTGCCAGAAAAGAAAAACCGGGCATAACCCGCCCGGTCCTAACTAACATAAATAATATACAACTACCTATAATATGGATTATGTAAAGTGGCCACTGACACTGTGGTAATTTTGATAGTTTTCATTTGCTTAGCAAAGCTCCGGAAATATGCCCCACAGGACGCGAAGTGGTTGGCCGGAGCGGTATCCCAGCACATTAACAATTTCAAAATTACCACCAAGTTGACATAATCCATATTATAAGAACCCATATTCATGTTCAGCATGATTACTTCTATGACTGTACTTTTATGCTTTCTTAACGTGAAATAAAGACTGTGCCACTTTGCGAGCTGTTAAAAACAAAGTGGCACTGACAAGTTAAGAGGGTATTGTATCAAACTCTTCACCTTCTTGCATTTTGTCCCCAAACTGAGTGGTAATAAACACACCACATATCACAAGAACAGCACCAATTATCTTCATCGTAGTAATCGTTTCACCTAACCAGAAATAGGCTCCAATAACGGTTACTACCGGAAGAAAATTTAAAAACACAGATGCTTTCGATGGCCCTAATATATCCACCGCACGATTAAAAAACAGTAATGCAATAAATGATGGGAATATTCCTAAATAGAATAACGAAGCAATATGTACTGCCCCATTAAAGGAAGGTACACCTCTTATCATCCATTCGATACCGACAACAGGTAACAGGACAAGCACTGAAATTCCTGTCATGACAAGCAGGGAGCCATACGCCGGAAATAAATGCATATATTTCTTCACACATATCGAATAAATAGACCAGGAAAAAATCGCCCCTACCATTATCCCATCACCGATATTCCAGTTCATAGACGTTAACGCTAGTATTCTACCATCGAGCACTACCCAAATTGCTCCGAAAAACGATAACACAATTCCAATCCATTGAACGTTTCGCAGCTTTTCTTTAAGCAGAAACACACTTAAAATGACAGTAACGACTGGAATAACGGTTTCAAGCACCGATACATTTGTTGCCGTTGTATATTGTAAAGCACCATATATAAAAGTATTAAAAAAGGTTATTCCTGATAATGTCATCATCAGAAATGGCCATCTGTGTGTCACAAAGACAGACCGATAATGCCATGCAGATTTCCATCCGATTGGCAACAAAACCAAAAGGGCAATAAATAAGCGAAAAAAAGCGATAGTGAATGGTGGTAAATCATTAATCGCTTTACCTACTAAAATATTGCCACCATAAAAAATAACAACCATTACCATTAAGATGTATGGATAAATAGCAAATCACTCCCATTACCGATAAAATCATGACTACCATCTTAACATTTTCTGCTATATAAAAAAATCAACACTTTATACCAATAAAATGGTATGCTAATAGAAAATAATTCCATCTAATAACAGGTATGATACGTACAGGAGAGGAATCTTTTGATACATGGGGATTTGGATTATACAATGATGTTCAGAGTACGTCAACTATTCAAAATGTCTACTCCTCAGTATTTGACAAGATTGATACAGAAAACTGATCGTTCGTGTTTATCAAAAGGAGGAATTGTGTATGAGCGAACCTGTAAAGGACCATTAGAACCCGGAATTTTATGATCACCGCCATTCTTTTGTATCTGAGTTAGGAAATGTTGTTGTCGAACTATTGGCACCTGTTAAAGGAGAAAGCATCCTTGATGTTGGCTGTGGCACTGGTGATCTAACCAATCAAATCTCTCACTATCAAGTGTCAATAGAAGGTGTAGATAAGTCAGAAAAGATGATACAGCAAGCATTACATAAATATCGTCATATTAACTTCAGTGCTCAAGACATTTTGGAAATGGATTATCACCACCAATTTGATGCAGTCTTCTCAAACGCTGCACTTCATTGGGTAAAACAACCAAAACAAGCACTTGCGTGTATCTATCAAACCTTAAAACCTGGCGGCAGATTTGTTGCGGAATTCGGTGGTAAAGGTAATGTTAACATTATCACGAACGAAATCATCCATCAGATAAAAAAGGCAGGAATCGACTATCATGAGGAACAGTTTCCATGGTATTTTCCAAGCATTGCAGAATATACGACATTGATGGAGAATGTTGGGTTTCATGCGACGCTCGCTCACCATTTTGACAGACCTACTCCGCTAGACGGCGAAAAAGGACTCAGAAACTGGGTGGAGATGTTTGCGACAGATTTATTGAAGGATAGTTCTGATGAGGTGAAGGAACAGATTATGACTGGTGTGGAAGATAGCCTGCGAGATGTGTTATAACAATATGAGCAATGGATAGCGGATTATAAGAGAATTCGGGTGATCGGTGTTAAGACAAGTTAAGCATACGAAAGTAAACACAGTTATTGTGCCTATTGAAGTCTGTTTTCTCTGAAACAAAAGGAGTTCGAGTCAGCGAACTCTTTTTGTTTTGCGTCTACCCATTACTAGTAGATTAAACCACAACTGTTATGGACAGTATAAGCTCAATCTATCTTTTAGTGCTTCTAACACTTTCCTTGGCACTTCCCTGACCTTGAGATCATCATCAAGGAAAAGTAGCCAATTTGTAATTTCGGTCACTTCTTCGAGGTCATTCACATTGATAACAGTCTTTACTACGGCTGTTGTTTGATAAGGATTCGTATAGGAAATCGATATTTTAAATGGATGATATTTTTTGAACTGGGCAATCGCTTTTGGGCCAAGTTCAAGAATAAGATTCACCACTTCTTCCTTCTTCGTCAATTTATCTACCATCTCTTGCTCACTTACTCTCTTTTTCGGCTGGTAGGATTGGACATTGGTGAGATGCGTTACAGGAAAAATTCGTTTCTCCTCTTCTTTTAAGTCAATGCCTTCAATCAACCAAAGACTTTTTTCATGATAAAGATGTAAAAGATAAATGGGATAAGACTTTAATACTTTTTCTTCTTTGATGGTAATCCATAAATATCTATCTAAAAGCAGAAGTTGGATAAGTTTTTCTAGCGTAGCATCGGGAAGGTCTGAAAAATCAAGTAAGTCCGGATTCCTTCAAACAGCAAAAGTTGATCTAGAAGAATTAGGTCATCTTGCTGGTTATCGGATATCAGACCGAGTAATTTCTCCGCTATCGATTGACGGCTCTTTAGAAAAGGGAGTTGTTGGTTTCTTGTCGCCATAAAAGCAATAAAAAGAGCTTTAACCTCATTATCGGTGAAGTGAACGACTGGAAGGACAGAATTGTGCATGACAGAATATTCGCCATTTTTTCCCAACTTCAGCAACTAAAGGCATTCCCATAGCTTCAATTTCTCTGATATCACGAATAGCTGTAGAACGAGAGATATTAAATTCCTGCATAATTTCCGAAATGGTAAAATGAGCTCGATTGTTGATATACCGCATGATGACATTAATTCGTTCCACTTTTTTCATCGTGTCCTCCTAAACAGTTTCAATTTTTGACACTATTTATTGTTATTATAGACCTATCAAATGGAGCAGACAAATCATTTGATAATTTAAAAAAAGGAAGGTTTTGAACATGGCTGATTATATGTTAGAAGAAAAAGACAACTTTATTGTTATTGGTTTGGGGACGGAACTTACCAGTCATTACACAGACTTTGCTGGCTTAAGCAAAGAAAAAGCCGATTTTTGGCAGGTTGTCAACGAAGATGGCAGACTGGATACATTAAAAGACATCGCTGCAAATGATTATATTTTTGCCGTGAACGAAACGGTAAATAACAAGATGATGCATTATGCCGGTGTCATGGCAGATGCAGATTCAGCACCAGAAGGAGCCAGAATTATTCAATTTCCTAAAGGGCAATACCTGGTTATTAAAGGAGAAGAAAAGTCATCTGATGAATTAAATAATAAACTCTCTGCTATTGCCTTTGGAGAGGTTTTAACTGAAGCAGAGAATTTTGCTTATGTTGGCGGACCGAATACAACTGTTGAGACAGGCCGAAAAAACGGCTTGGTTACTGGTAAAATGTGGATACCTGTTGTTGAGAAATAAAAAGGAGTGTTTTTTAAGTAAAAAGGAGTCCATACAATGTATGAGCTCCTTTTTATTATGATTTTGAATATCAATATTTAAGTTCTATTATTGCTTTTTTTTAGGTCAACTTCATTATTCATGAGAAGTTTTAGTTTAGCTCCACAAATGAACCGTCTAAACTTACACAATAGACATCCAATAATAAAATTATCTTGAATCAGTTCCGGTTTTTGTGTTTAGTATCAAACTGTTCTCTATTTTTCCAAAGTCAAGCGGAACAAATCTTACTCCTATTCCCCTTCCCCCAAATTAACATAGATATTCATGAGCTTTACAAAAAGATTCACTAAAAATTCCGTACATAACCTGAACAAATAAGAAAATACTACTAGAAAAAGGAGTTCTTCAGAAATGAGAATAGTTATATCATTACAGTTAGTTTTTGGGTTGTTCCTGATTGGAGACTGGATTAATTTCAACACGAATATAGTAAGTGCAGCACAAGAAGAAGAACCTCCCTATGCTAAATGGGGACAAATTGCCATGAAAGAAACAAAGAAAAAATATCCCCAAGCTAAAATTATTGATTATCTGCATGTAGCCAGAGAAAAGGCGCCTGAGTATACAACAGAGAAATTTAAACTTTGGCTAAAAAATGAAAGTAAAGAATTCGGTGTCTTTGTAGACATAAAATTTAATATCGAAACAGAGAAAGTTATTGATATAACATTTCGTGAAACAGATAGATAACTATACAACCATGCGTATCTTTAATTTCCAGATACGCTTTTCTCCTTTGAAAATGGATTACACAACACCCACCATTAGAACTCTTTTCAATTCCCCCACAGTTTCAACAATACAAGTAGGGTTAGATTGACTTATCTCGGCAAATGAACCATATCCATAGGTTACACCAATAGAATCAATTCCAGTATTTCTCGCTCCAATAATGTCATGCTCTCTATCTCCGATCATGATAAATTCAACGGGGTCAAATTGATTATATGTTTCCAATATGTGTTGAATGATTTTCGTTTTTGAGGTTCTCGTTCCATCAAGATTACTGCCGACGATAAGTTCAAAATAGTCTGCAATATTAAAATAATTTACTATCTCTTTAGCAAAAATAGTCGGTTTCGAAGTGGCTATCACTAATTTAAATCCTTGATCTTTCAATGATTTTAACATAGCCGTAATCTGAGGATACAATTCATTTTCAAACATACCCTTTTGTTTGAAACGCTCTCTATAAAAACCGATCGCTTTATCAATCTCTGGCTCATTGAAAACATAATATTCGGCAAATGATACTTGTAATGGCGGACCAATAAAACCTTCTAAATTATCTAAGTTTGTTTCATTGGTCCCCATCTTGTTTAAGGCGTATTGGACTGATTTCGTTATACCAATCTTTGGATCTGAAAGTGTTCCATCCAAATCGAATAAGATGACTTTATAATTATTCATATAGATTCACTCCAATTCTTACCGGTGATTTTTAATTCGATACCAATATTTATATGTCTCTTTAAATCCTAACTTCGCGTATAGATTCCGTGCTGGTGTATTATCAGAAATGACTTGAAGATATGCTTGGTCCGCTCCATTATCTTTCCCCCATTGTAATAGGGTTAGCATCAGTTGTTGGCCGTGCCCCTTGTTTCTGAATTCAGGATTCGTGACAATATCAAACAATCCCAAATATTGATCCTCAAGAACTGCCATACCACATGCTAACGTTTCCTGATTTTCGCTTACTAATCTTACAAAACATACATCTGCCAAGATATTTTCTAGTATTGTTCTTAAAGTTGGCTGGTCTTGCTCTTTCACGTTATTTAGCAGACAACATTTTGTATACCAATCATCACTTAGACGCCTGGATATAATTGAATTGGCTGATCGTGAAACATTTATATCATCAAGTGAAAGTAACTGTACACTGGTTAATCCAGCAAAAGTATAACCTTTGTCAGATAGAGTTTTATCTAAATCAACAGGATGTACATATGAAGTAAGCTTAAACACGACATCCAGGTTTTCCTTGCGATATATTTGTTCTACTCTATTTAATTTCTTTTCTATTTTCACAATTGAAAAATAAATTGGGTTGATTGAGTTTGCTCTTTTTGCATAGCCATTGGAAAAACGTAGAATCCACCCATCAAATAGAACGGTCTGTAATGATGGTAAAGCATTCATTGATAATTCCTCGATCTTTTGTATACATGCATTTTGATCCATTTTATTGTCATTCCTTAGTTATTTTTTAATTTACGAGATTCCTGATACCATTTCCTAAGCTGATTAATATGTGCTTGATGATAGCGGTTATGGTCCGCCATATGCCATAAACCCCAGCGGATTGTGGCTGTTTTTTCATTTTGATGTCCAAAACTGACTTTTCTTTTTAAGTCAGCATCAGTTAATTGCAGACAAACCTCTCTTAATGATTGTAATACCTCATCATATTCTGACATCAGTTTTTGCAAAGACTGTCCCTTGATCATCGGAAGCTTCTTCTCCTTATCAAGCATTGGCCCATATTTTTCTTTTAAATCTTTTGGTATCGGCTCATCTTTTAATCTGTAAACCCAGTTAAGATCCACGTATGAGATATGCTTGATTAATTGGGCAGTACTGTTAGCTTTATGTTTTGGCCCTTTATAGTCAATTTCTGTCTGAGACATACCGTCTGTTATGAATTTCAGTCGTTCACTATTTTCTTTTACTGCTGCATATAACATGCTTACAATTGGTGACATCTTTTCACTTGTGTGTAAATCATTTATCATTTTAATCTCCCTTAAAAGAAAGCACCTTCACTTTCATCTAATTTTATTTCAATAAAAAATTATTTGCTATTAATATTAAAATTATCACGTAGTATTTCATAACCATTCTCATTAAGCCTTTCTCCGTAAACACCATTAACAGGCTGAATATCAAAAGGAACATTCACTTTCTCAAAGTTCATCGTATTTAATAGTGCCGTTTCAACATCAGTACTATTGTTAATTTTTAATATCTCCTTTAGAAAGGCTTCTTGTTGAAAAAGTTTCAAATATACCGATAAAATTCTTTCATTTCTTCCCTCTCGACCTTTTGAATCCTGGAATCTCATCGTCATATAATGAATGACTTCCTCGTTTTTATCTAATCTAATTTCTCCCTCATTGTACATTTGTCCTTTGTACATAAATTGAAATGGATTATTAACTGTCAGAGGCTTGTTATTTTCCACAAATTCGCCTATTGATTTCGCATTAATCTCAAACGTTTGTGTAATTTCAATTCCAAATAGACCATTAAATTTTTCTGAAGTTATGGGGTGATAGATTTTGCCTTTATCGTTTACACTATATGGAATAAATGAATACTTGATTTTCTTCTCATCGCTATTCACATTTAATAATAACAGGCTTGGCATGTCTTCCGAATTCGTTATCATTAGATAGTTTGCATTGGTACTGTTCGAAATACTACTTGTATCTGCTATATTATTCATATTTTCATTCACAGAAAAAGCATCAAGACTAATAAATAAAATGAACGCTATAATGGCTGCTGCTGTTGACGCAAATATCGGTATAAGCTTCCTTGACTTATTACTATTTGCAGAGAATATTTTATGTATCGTTTTGTCTTGCATCGCCTTATCAAATTCTTTATCTTTGTAAATGGAATTATTCAAGGACGTCTTTAGCTCCTGTAATTTTTCTTCCACTGTCTTCAACCTCCTTTACATAATGAATTTTGAATTTCTTTCGCCCTCTATTTAATCGTGTCTTTACGTTTGACTCACTTAGCGATAGTAAATGCACAATTTCTTTAATGGATAAATCTTCATAATAATACAGAATAAGAACTTCTCTGTACTTTATGTCAACCTTGTATAAACATTTGGCAACTAAATCCGCTTCTGTATTTTTTGCTATTTCTTCATCTGGACTTTTCATATTACTGGAAAGTTTTAGTTTAGTCAGATTTAAATATTTTAATTTATTCTTTGGACTCTTCAAAAAATCTTTTGATTTATTAATAGCAATTTTATAAAGCCAGGTTTTCAACGAAGAATTACCTTTAAATTGATAAAATTTCTGGGAATACGTTATGAATGTTTCTTGAACAATGTCTTCCGCTGTTGCCCAATTTTTCACATATGAATACGTTAATTTCAGTATTGATGTACCATACTGATGCATAATTTTTCTAAGTTCATTCTCATCAACAAAAGATTTTTCATGTTCACCCATACTTCTCCCCCCTTCCCTAGTAAATTCATCCTTTAGACGAGAGGTTTTATATTCGGTTACACCTTTTCACTAATTATTCCATTACAAAAGAGGTACAACGTTTAAATAAGTATTGTACCTCAGCTATAATCTCCATTTCTTTAATTTTTCTCAAAACAAAGTGTGTTCAATCACTACAAATTGATCATTTCCTAAGAAAAACCGGGAAAGCCCACCCGGTCCTAACTAACAAATAATATACAACTACCTATAATATGGATTATGTAAACTAGCGTTGAAGTCATTTTGAAATGTTTAGTGTGCTGGCAATACCGCTTCGGCCAACCACTTCGCGTCCTGCGGGGCCCGGCTGAAGCTAACTTTGTGAAGAAGAACGCTTCACAAAGTGGATCTTCAGCACCTGCACGTCCCGCGGGAGTCTACGTGGTTGGCCTACGCTCATTTTTAGTTCCACAATTAAGGCGACAGGTAGGATATGGAGCACTATCTGCTTCATTTGATGATATACAATGCCTAGCACGACTGCTTTTAGCTATTCTATACGTTGTAGTACTTCACTTAAGCGTAGGAAATATGCGGAGACTCCTCATGCGTCAGCGCGAGCTGAAGATCCACTTAGTCTGTGCCTGTGTCTGTATGTATTGCTTCGAAGCAGGCTTCCTCGGCACAAGGCAGCAAAGAAGTTGTTCAAGTAGTAGCCTAGCTGAAGCCGTGCCCCACAGGACGCGGAGCATATTTCCGGAGCTTTGCTAAGCAGATGAAATCTATCAAAATTACCACAATGTCAGATAGTTCTAGTCTACATAATCCATATTATAAGAATCCATCTTCATGTACAGCATGATTACTTCTATGCTGTACTTATATACTTTCTTCACTGATTAAGAAACATCATAAATGTTGTTTTTAAGAAGCACTCTTATCCATATAAGCCACTTCCCAAAGGTGACCATCCAAATCCTCAAATCCCCAAATGTACACAAATCCATGGTCTTGTGCTTCATTATATGGCGCACCACCGATAGACAATGCTTTATTGACTATTTCATCATCCTGCTCTCTGCTTTCTGTAGAAATACAAAAAATTGCCTCGGCAGCAATATTCGTGTCAACAATTTCTTTCTTCGTAAAACTTTTAAATCTTTCTTCCACCATGATCATTGCAAAGATATTTTCTCCAATAATGACACAAGAGGTCGTCTCGTCTGAAAACTGTGGATTGATTTCGAACCCTAGTTCCTTGTAAAAATGAGTCGCTTTGTTAATGTCTTTCACCGATAAATTCAAAAAGAAATCTTGAGATTTGAATGTCATTTTTCACTACCACCTTATATAATATTTAGATGACCGTGCGTGCCTTGTGTCATTACTTGATCATTCCCCGTTGTATGCTCGTCTCAACTCAGCAATATTAAACTTCTTCATACCAAGAAATGCTTTCGTTACACGATTAATTTGATCTGCTGTACCATTACGCAGCATCTCATCCATTTCTGTCGGAACAATTTGCCATGATACACCAAATTGATCTTTTAACCAACCACATTCCTCTGCTTCTGGAACAACCGAAAGCTTGTTCCAATAGTTATCTATTTCTTCTTGTGAATCGCATTTCACCATAAATGAAATAGCTTCGTTAAAGTCAAACCCATGTGGTTTTCCACTATCCATCGCTGCAAACCACTGGCTTTCCAGCATAAAATCGGAGAACATGACCGATCCCTCTTTGTCCGGCTCCATTCCTGCTGGATAATGAGCTATATTGCCCATTTGTGCATTATTAAATATAGACAAGTAAAAGTTGACTGCTTCTTCTGCTTTTCCACACTTATCCCCGACAAATAAAAACGATGGCACAATAGTTGGCCGCTCTTCGCCTTCTGAGTTGGTTAGCATTAGTTGCCAAGTCACTCCATATTTATCCTGAATCCATCCATACTTATCGCTAAAAGGGTATTGGTTAAGCGGCATCAAAGCTTGACCACCTTCAGACAATTTATCCCAAACCTCCACTAATTTTTCATCTGCATTTTCATCCTGTGATTTATCAAAATGCACAAAGAAAGAAATAGATGGATTGAATGTAAAGAATGGACCAGCGCTAATCGACATGAATTCTTGTCCCCATAATGTAAAAGAAACTTGATCACAATCCCCGGATGGTGTGTCATAAAGCGTCGTAATATCCGTTATTTCCGATTCGGGAAAGACAGAAACATAGAACTCCGCTGCTTCCTTTGCTTCGTTGTCATACCATAAGTGTGGAATAATTTTTGACATCCTTTCACTCCTCATTTGAAATATGTATTATCATTTTTTTAATTTACCAAAAGTGTCCAGTAATAATTGCACGACTATCAAACATAAAAGATAGGCAATCCCAGGTTCACTCGTTCCTAAAATCAGTACAAGCAGGAAAAGCAGCGTGGATAAACTGAACAAAATGAGTAGATACACTATACTACTTAGAATAGAAATCAAGCTTATTCCTCCATTAACTATATCATTTTTGCTGAATCAGTGTCATTAACGCTTCAGGGACCAGCCGTAATCGTCCCTCTACAAAATCACTTAAAGGCTTCCAAAATAAGTTGATCTTCTCTCCATCATCTTCAATTCCTTCAAATGATTCGATATGATATATTGTTTGATCAACAAATTGAGCATCGTATACCATTACGATCTCATGCCCGGTATCACCATTGAAAGTAAAGAAATTCTCAACAGCACCTAAATAACTAAGGTTCGTTATTTCTTGATTTATTTCCTCGGTAATTTCTCTAACGAGGGCATCAGCACTTGATTCCCCGAACTCCATTCCTCCTCCAATCGGACGGTAGAAATAATCACCTTTCACAGAATCAAAACCTTCTGCTACCAGAATAGAATTCTGATTGCTAAATATACAGATGACGATCGGTCTGATTATTCTTTTTTGCATATAAGCCTCCAACGAATATTTTTACTGGAATTGTTAGTCTGCTGAGGTTCTTTTATAACACTAGATATACAATTTTTTCACACCATTCTTTTTTCTCTGCTAACCCTGTTTTTCTGGAAAGTTGTTTATTTAACCGAAAAAATTCAGGTAGGATACTTGCCACCGTTTTCATTATTTCCTGTGAGGATCGGCTACAATCCCATTCTGCTAATAAGGATAATTGCCATTCTTTCAAATTACTTCTGCCACCTTCTAACTTTGACCAGTTTCCATACAAGCTGTCTACTCGGTATCCTGCTTCCATATACCAGCCACTAACTATTAACCATCTGATTTTATCTAAATTTGCCAATGCATAATAGCTTTCATTTCTCATTACTGCTCGATATGTTTCATGAAAAAAGGCAAATATTTTCTCCCGCCAGAATTCTACTTCCCCTTTAGCAGGCCGGTGGTCTAGCTTAGCAGATTGCTCTAACACTTTAGAAATGATACCGTGAGGATCGTAAAGTGCCTGAAGTCCTTTCAACCATATAGAAGGTGTTAACTCTTTTGGTTCTTTATAGAAGGTATCAATCTTAACAAAACATTCATAATGGGTAACAAGGACAGGAGTGTGATCACTTCCTTCAAAGTATAAAACGTTGCCCCATTTTTTTGAGCGTTCTCTCTTTTCACGAATAAAATCCGGCTTTGAATCTGGCTTTACAATAATGTGCAAATCTATATCAGAATAACGATCAGCATTCCCTTTTGCCAGGGAACCACCAAGTACGATCCCTAATACTTGTGGATCTGATTTAAAATCATTTAGCACATTATCCAGCAGTTTGTTACGATGTATCGGAAGCTTTGAATCTCGCACACTATATTTACTTACAAATCCCACACACTTAAAATCAACCTTTCAAAAATGGATTTATTACAATATTCGATATTTATCTTAAAATTCCTTTATTAATACCGTAGAAAGCAAAATAGTCAGTCCCACAATCTCCGAACAGAATACAGTTCAAAATCTGAAAATACTAACTCATAAATATCTGGCATCGTCGTATTTATCCAAAAGTCAAATCCGTATCTGCTGTTAAAATAATTCATGATGATTGTCATAACATTCCCATGTGTACCGATTATCATCTTCTTGCCATAATAGGTAAGTAAAAGCTCCTTAATAACAGGAATAGCACGATTCTGAACATCGCTCACTGATTCACCATCTGGCAATGAATAATCACGATTTTGAAAAGATTTCCGGATTGCTTCCAGTCGCTCCTCTTTAGGCATTTTAAAATCACCTTTTAGCTGTCTTTCTCTTAAATCTTCTATCAGATTAATATCCATTTTCTTATAATGCGTAATTCCTTCTATCGTTTGAACAGCTCTTTTATATGGACTTGAAAAGATGATATCGACCTGTCTGCTCCTCATGATATCTGTGATTCTTTGCGAATCCTGTATTCCTTTTTCTGATATTCCTCTTGTTCGTTCTTTTCCAAATACGAACGGCGATTCCGCATGTCTGATCATATAGATAGTAGTTTCCAAAATATTCAACTCCCTGTAAACTTAAGCTAACATCTTGTGCCTTCTCATGAGCACCAGCAGTGTCGCAATAAACACTGAAGCACATATTCCGAATAAAAAGATATATTGATTAAAATACAAATAATTTAAATGTATGTCTGTCCACCAATACCACCAATTACCCATCGGATAGCCTAAATTCACTTTTACATTTGAAACAAATTGTAGTTGAAATATTACCGAGACGCCCCCGAACAGGCAAGCTATGCACATACACAATAAAATAAAACGATTATTCTTATGTAGTAAAATATCAGCCAAATGATGAACAACGACATAGCAAAAATAGAGAAAGAAATACATGGAGATAAAAACATGTGGAATATGGGGGTTCCCATTACCTGAACTGACTTGAGGCGGGACTGTCATGACGTCATAAATCAGATAAAAATTCACCGCATGATAAAAAAAATTTACATAGGCAATTTTTTTATTTAATCTCTTCGTTTTCATCGTCTTTCTTAATTGAATAGTCACCATAATCCCCAATGCTAAATATCCAAACAAAAGCAATAAAATGAAACTGTCCGGCAATCCACTTAGTAAATCATCCATTTTTCTCCTCCTAATAGACTTTACTAGAAAACTTGACTTATCTTCTTTCCATTCGACATCAATATAATTTGTAAACTCTTTCGAAATCAAGAAAAATCCGCAGATATTTCGTCGACTTATTTTAACGTATTTTGTTCCTTAACATATGGCAGATAGAAAAATAGACCGACAGCTAAAACAAACGACATTAAGCCAAAAACAATCCACCACTTTTTCATCTCATCACCGTGAAATCATTTTGTTTTATTTTACCATATTCATACACCAAAAGAACCCTTCTTGTTAATAAATAACAAAAAGGGTTCCTGCAACTACTCCACAAGCCTGCTATCCTTTGACTTACGAGCAGTATGTTCTATTCGTTTCGCTAATAATGGTTTTAACAACACTCCGATAACAAGGGCAATGATCAGGAAAACAAGCAGCATCAGTATGTTTGTCCAGGCAACCTCCGGAATAATACCACCAACCGCTTCCCTTAGCAAATCAATCCCATAGGTGAATGGCATAAAAGGGTGCAACGCTTGGAAAAATGGTGGAGCTACTTCAATTGGAAAAGTCCCTCCTCCACTGGATAACTGTAAGACTAACAGTACAATCATCAAGGCTTTACCAATATTCCCCAATATCGAGGCGAACGTGTAGACGATCGTCATAAACACCACCGCAATAATTAAAGAGAAGAGGACGAGCTGCAAAGGATCACTCGCATAGACATCTAATACAAGTAAATCCCCGATACTTACGATAAGTCCCTGTAATATTGCTACTGCTAAAAACAATAGTAATCTGCCGAAATAAATTTGTCTCTGTGTATAACCTTCACGATTATCTAATGGATGTAAATTCGTTGACAACAGATTAGATAGTAACAGCGCTCCGACCCACAAACTTAATGTCGTGTAAAAAGGGGCATTGGCTGATCCGTAATTTGGAATCGGAAAGATGTCTTCCTGCACTAATTCTACCGGACTTGCAAAAAAGTCACTTTCCGCTGCCAGATCATTTCGCAATAACTGAATCAGTTTATTTAATTGATCCTTATTTTCAATTTGATGCACTTTATCTGCGGCATCTGAGACACCTTCACTTAATTCTGGTAAATCAGCTTTACTAAAAGCAGCTAGATCATGAATAGCCGATTCAAATGCAGGGAGATTCTGCTCTAATAAATCCGCCACTTTTAAATAGTTTTCTTCTAGCTGCGGCAAGTCCTCTTCCACAAACGTTGCCAATGCGTTTACTTTTTCTTCTACTTTCGGCAAATCCTCTTCGATAAAATTACTAAAAGCATGAACGGACTGTACGAAGACAGGGAATGATTCCTGCACTTGACTATTTACTTCATCCCATGTTTGCTGCATCTCCGGTAGTTCCTGCATGCCGGAAATATCTGTTTCTAATTTAGCCAATATTCCGTCCGCATTCGTTAACATCTCTTGCAGTGTCTGATTTAATTCTGTTAATTGATCCATATTTAAATCAGAACCAGCGACACTGTCTTGGATGCCAGAGAAGCTGTTTTCAAGGCTCTCATTTCCTTTCTCATCAAGCCATGTTGCCAATGTATTGGTGTTAGACTGTGCTTCAGACAAGTTTTTCTCTATCTGTTCACGATTTATCGTTTTCGAATCAACGATATTTGTTAAATCCTGTTTGAGGACAGAAAAACTCTCAGCCGTTTCTTCCATCTCTCCAATAAACGTATTGATATTCTCATCCTCTGACAGGCTATATAAATTAGAATACATCTGAATATTACTTTGCAAATAGAGAATGTGTTCATTTAACTTGATTTGCAATTGATCCAACGCTGCCTCGTGATTCGTAATATCTGCTTCTTCCTCGATGCTCTCGATTTCCGCGCCAATATCTGCAAGTGTCTGGTTCATTCGCATAATTTGTGATTGGAAGGACTGAACAAAAGGCTCTGCACTCCATTCTGCTTGCGATAGAAAATCCTGAAAATCCTGCATGTATGCTTCAAGAGAGCTAGCCTGTTCTGCTATATCATTCAGCGTATCCTGGTTATTCTTAATCTGTTCACGCACTTGTTGAACGTGATCACCAGCATCAGTTAAAAATTGATCTACTTCAGAGAACTTAGCACCGATCTGATTAAATTCTTCCACAGCCTTTTCGATTGTAGGCAACGTTTCTTCTACTTTTAAGACGGAATCACTTAATTCATATATTTTTGGAAACTGATCCTGCAACGTTAAGATGATATCGGCACCTTCATGGATTTGCGGTAAATAGTCTTTTATGGATAAAAAATAATCGATTTTCTCATTTATATTATTCCAGTCCTGATCTACGTCTTCGATAAACTGGCCAACCTTCATGATCTCTGGCATATTTTCATCGAGATCAAACAAAGCATTTTCAATTTTTCGGATCGTTGGTAAATCCTCTTCTAATTGAATACCTAATTTATCGAACTCCTCGAATAACGTATGCGACGTCTCATTGACAAACTGATCATTGATCGTATTAACGATCGACGAGGCACCGGCTGAGGTCATTTTTGGCGCGATGGCATTTTTCTTATCGTTAACTTGATACTCTACACTTGCCTTCACAGGCTTCCCTTCGACGACTTTTGCCAACTTGGATGAGAAGTCTTCTTTAATAAAAACACCCGCATAATAATCACCATACTTGATGCCTTTTTCCGCTTCTTCTCTACTGGTAAATACCCAGCCCAAGCTATCATTATCTTTCAAATTTTCTTCAAGCTGCTCACCGATATTGATGGATTCACCCTCTACCTCCGCGCCAGCATCCTCATTCACGATTGCGATTTTGACATCTTCGGTATTGGAATACGGGTCCCAGGAAGCACTTAAATTAAACCATGCATATAAAGAAGGTAATATAGCTAAGCCTAATATAAGTAATCCAACTAACGGAACACGCTTGATGTTTCGTAAATCCTGTTTAAATATGTTCCAGCTATTTTTCAATGTTGTTCACCTCTAATGAATGTGTTTATGATGTTGGTGCCAACCCTTCGATAAAATACAGTTGAATCAAGTCAGCCACTTCGTCCTTAAGCAATGACTCATTCCCACGCAATTTCCAGTCATTCACTAAATTAATGTACATTTTGAACATCAGAAAGGCCGTTATTCTCGGCTCACACGGTCTAATTTCTCTTCGTTCGATTGCCGTTGCAATTCGCTCTTCGATAAATAAACAAATTTCTTCCTCTAATGCATCCAACGCTTCTGTTACAATCGGAGTTCCCAATTGGATGGCTTCCTGTGATAATTTAATTGTTAATTCATGTTGATCTTTGAATACGACTACATGGTGTAACACATTATTAAAATTATCGATAAAGGAATTCTCCGATCTAATCGCTTGATTCGCTACTTCACGCATTTCAATTGCTATGTTTTGAATAATAGCTTTTAATAATTCTTCTTTATTGGAGAAATAGTTATAAATCGTACCTTTACCAACCTTCGCTATTTTCGACACGAGCTCCATTGTGGTTGCTTTATATCCAAATTGTGAAAAAGACTCTGTTGCAGCTATCATGATTTGTTTTTTTCGATCCATTCTGCCATTCCACTCCAAACTGACTAAAATACTGTTTTGGTCATTTATACAATATATCACTTCGCACATGGTTCGTAAAGCCTTATTTTAACTTTGAATCTTTTCACTTATACTCAAATTTTGTTTTGAATAATGTTAAAAGGTGGTAATACACTAATAGAAGCATTTTAAAAGGAGTGTTAAGGAGTGTTAATGATGGAAAGTATCGTGCCAACCATGAAGCTTCATGATGGAATCGAATTACCGACGATTGGATTTGGAACAGCTAATATTAAAGGAAATCAGGGAGCAAATGTGATAGCAAACGCAATTTCTAATGGTTACCGATTAATTGATACTGCCTATAATTATGAGAATGAAGGCGCAGTTGGTGAAGCAATCCGAAGAGCAGATGTATCAAGAGAAAAATTACGAATTACTTCCAAATTGCCTGGCCGTTATCACCAATACGATGAGGCGATTAAAGCATTGCAAGAATCATTATTCCGTGCCAATCTTGATTATTTCGACCTCTATTTGATCCATTGGCCAAACCCGAAACAAGATCATTATTTAGAAGCATGGCAAGCATTAATTGACGCGCAAAAATGGGGATTGGTTCGATCAATTGGCGTCAGTAACTTTCTACCAGAACATTTGGAAAGACTGAAACGAGAAACTGGTGTTATGCCAACCGTCAATCAAGTTGAGCTTCATCCATTCTTCAACCAGGAAGAACAGCGTACTTTTCATGAAAAGCATCAGATCGTAACAGAATCCTGGAGCCCACTCTATCGCGCAGAGGAAATTATGGTCCATGACACAATACAGCAGATTGCTAAGAAATATCAGAAATCCGTGGGACAAGTAATCTTACGCTGGCATTACCAGCTCGGGAATGTAACGATTCCACGATCAACTTCACCTGAACATCAATTAAGCAATCTGTCTATTTTTGATTTTGCCTTGGATTATGAAGATATGGAAGCGATCGGTCAATTAACGCGGCCAGATGGCAGAATTAATGATCAGGATCCAGCCGTTTATGAGGAGTTTTAAAGTGAGAAGTTGGAGCTGAGAGGATTATACTCCTCTCAGCTTTTATTAAAGCTTGAAAGGAAGTTAAAGAATTGGGCAGAATGTATATTGCAATAGCGTCATTATTTTTGTTATTGAATATCCTTCCACTAACACTTGTTATACTGTTAGATTATCAAGATCCTACCTTTCGATTGTAACGTTGGGTGCAAATGGGAGGAGGATACTGATTATTCCGATTGGTTACAGCATTATCAGTTTATTTTTTTCGTTTTTCATAAAGAAAATCGATGTTACATTACTTTTTCTTATTGCTGTAAATACCTGTTAATGTTTCAAACATAATGAATTACCTCTTTTTTAATATTCCCCTGAACTAAGCAAAGTAATTTCTGAATTATACAGTCTGCAATGTTTAATCCTCACCTGCCAATCCAGCAGAATTGATAATAAATATATAAAATGGATAAACGATTAATCCTCCTATCAAAAACAGACCAGTGACAGGATTAGGAACGTCTCCTCCATTCGTCATCGGAAATAGAGAAGCAACTACGTATGTAAAAAGGACTAAATAAAGGAACCAGAGAACTAAAGACCAATAGTTAGCCTTTCTCCCATTCAACCACTTTTTGGTTAAGAAATAGAGTGCGATGGTCCCGCCAATCATTTCAACTGCAACAAGGATCCAGATAACCGTACTAATTGTGTCAATATCTAAATTTGTTAATCTATTGATTCTATACACATTTAACATTAATTCCATTGGTACAAAAAATATGAAAGCATATAGAATACTAACCACATTTAATTTTAAGAAATACTTCAATTCTAGTCCCCCATGATGATTATTGGATTGATTTTGTCTCCGTTCTCTTAGATAACATCCCTTTACATAAAAACGAACCAATTAAGCTAACGACAGAATATAAGATGATCCAAATCAAAATGCTGTTATTATAGAAAAGAAACAAAGCAAGAATACTCGTTATGAATACCACCGATGGCCCAATCCATGATTTTCGCAGTAACGCATAACTGACAAGATCGATTAAAAATGCAGTGATGGGAAATATGATTACAACAGCTTGAAATTCATTGAGTTCTAAGAGTCGTGCTAAACCATAGACACTGAATGACATTCAAATAAACAGAAGCGTAAGCAGTGTTGTATTTCCATTCTTCATTTTGGTCATCCTTTCTGTTATTTTTCTATTTTCACAACTACAATGGTTTCTGTTTTAGATTAATCTTTACAGAGTTCTAACCATTCCATTCTCTCCCGAATTCATTTCACTAATTTTCAACTCGTTCCGTCTCCTTAATATTTATTTCATCTGATGTTTCAATTTTATCAATCGCTACAAATAAAAAACCTGAAATAATGCCACCTAGTAATTTGAAAGAAACCAGTTCACTCATTCCCAAAGCTAATATGCAAAGAATCAGAGGCGCAAAACTAATAATTAATTTCTCAATAAGAAACCCTTCTGTAAATATTTTAATACCTAGCAAAAAACCTATTGTTAAACCAATAATTAATAAGTATTCTTTGCTATCTCCATCACCAAACAACTTTGAAATTAAGTATGTTACTGCAATACCCGCTACATAATTCAGCCATCTCCTACGCATATCTCTTAGTTCCTTTCCAATCATTTTTCTATTTTATTCCACTTCTATCTATTAACTCCACCGTATCCTTTTGAGGATCGTATGTATACTTCCAGAAATATTCTTTCTCATCCTGATTGTTCTTCACCAATTTTGTTAAAGTAATCGTGTAATACGCTGTACCTGCTTCTTTCCATGCTCCGTTACTTTCAATGCTCTCATCCGACATAACGTTGATGACGGTAGAATAGGTCGTCTTACCTTCTGGTTCTTTTTTGGTAACTGACTCTCCTGCTTTGATTTTAGGAAATTCAGGATGTTTTGTTAATGCTGCTTCGATCATTTCGGCATCATAATTATGAAGGGAACTACTTGTAGCGGAAAGCGATTCTGATTCATTTTGTGGAGAGTTGCAGCCAACTAACATAATAAACAGGAGCAAAAATCCAATAGAAGCCAGCGATTGATATTTCATAACTTCAGCCCTCCACTCGATGTATAAACACCCCTATTTTAACATAAATATCCATACGTAACGATAACGATAATAATTTAGTTTCTAAATATATAAAACTATCTATAACCCAAATTATCTCAACTAGCTTAGAGGTAGTTTTGAAATGCTGTTAGTGGTATGATGCCGCTCCGGCCAACCACTTCGCGTCCTGCGGGGTACGGCTGAAGCTAGGCTACTACACGAATTACTTCTTTGCTGCCCTGCACCGAGGAAGCTTACTTCGAAGCGATACTAGTAGACACCGGTGCAGACTTTGTGGTTCTGCAGCACCTGCACAATCCCGCGGGGGTCTATGTGGTTGGCCTGCGCTAGGAGAGGTACTCTACAACTTTTATAAGAGCTAGCATATTGAGCGCATCCACAAATAACAGCATTTGATTGATTACATAAAGCCTATAACCAGTGCTTTTAGCTGTTTCATATGTTGTAGCACTTCCCTTAAGCGTAGGAAATATGCGGAGACTCCAGCGGGATCAGTCGTGTCCAAAAATCCCGCAGGAAAGTGGTTTTCTTTCCAAGGAAGTTGAGGCCCACCCCACACGACGCGGAGCATATTCCGGAGCTTTGCTTCGCGTATAAAAATTATCAAAATTACCAAATGATAATACAGGTCCACTTTACGTAATCCGTATTATAAGAAAACCATACATATCTTGAGAATGATTACTTCTAACCATAATTTTATAACATACAAAAACGCCATTAACCCATCGATTAATGACGTTTTTAATATTGTAAAGCTTATTCAAATGTAATCACTACTCCACTCTTCGGAAGAGATGGAATGTCATTCATGCTGTAAGCAAAATTCTGCTTTGGAAATGAATAAGAAACCTCATTCACAAAAAATTCGGCTGTTTCCTTCAATATATCAATCGTCATCCATTCACCCGCACAGCGGTGACCGATATCAAATTCCCCTCCACCTTGCGGAATAAAATCAAACGGATTTCTTTTCCAATCAACAAAACGCTCTGGTTCAAATCGATCCGGGTTCTCCCAAATATCAGGATCATGATTGGTACCATATAAATCGATAAGTGTTAACGTACCCTCTTTGAATTCGTATCCTTTCCAAGAAAAATCCTGTTTGACACGTGCTGCTGCAAATGGGAAAAATGGATAATACCTGCGAACCTCTTGGATAAAGCTTCTAGCATCTCCATTTTGAATATGTGCGACCTTTTCGGGGAAATCATGGATCGACAGCATTAAAAAATCAATGTATACCGCAATTGCAACAATTGGGCGCAACACATTTAACAACTCCACGGCAACAATGTTCTTATCTAAGCATTCCCCATTATGATCTTTGTGCATCGAAAACTGGTATAAAGCTCGATCCTGATCTGCTGCTAATTCATGGTTTCTCACCTTCTCCACCATATCTTCCAGCCAGCCTTGTGCTTTGATTCGGGAATATCTAGCCTTCCAATGCTTTGGACCAACATTTGCCGCATGTTCAAACATATCACTTAATTCGTCTACCCATTGTTCCGCATCAGCTGAGGCTAGCGAAACACCAGTCCACTTCAATGCAGCTCTTGTCAGTACATTTTTTGCTGCATCATAGACTTCCATTTTTTCTTGATTTGCATCCACTTCTGCACGCCATTCTTCACGAACTAACAACTGCATTTCTGTTAATTTTTCTTTTGTCATTAATGACATGAACAGAGACTTACGATGGTGGTGGGCTTGTCCATCTAGTCCCTGTACACCACCCTGACCGAATAAAGTTTTTTGAATACGACCGGGTGCTGCATTTTTCCGTGAAAACCTTTCGTTGTCATAAAACAATTCCGCTTCTTCTTTACCAACCATACAGATCACTTTTTCCGCCAAAAATCTAGTTTCAAAAATACGATGATCAAACTTCTCAGCATGATTCATGATATAATGATAACCTTCTTTTAACACTTCTAACGTATGATCAAGCCCATTCTCTTTAGGCATGGCCATAATAAAACCTCCCACAAATGAATTCTTGTTACTAGCATTCCCTTCATTCGGTGATACAAACAAAAAAACTGACACACAGGGTTTGCGTCAGTTTTTCGTTTTTACTCCGATATCTTTATTTTTCCGATCTTTTACTTCTACCATTTTCTGATAAAAGGCAGATTCTAAATCAATGTCAAAATAATTAGCATATTTGACAATATAGGCCATACAATCTGCCAGCTCTTTGCCGACATCTTCTCTCACACTCTGTTTTGCCTCTGCAAATGCGTCTGATTCTGGAGTTCCCTGATTCATCTGTTGGTTCGTGCTGTTAAACACTTTTCGCAATTCCTCTGCTACTTCTGCCACTTCTGTTGATAAAAGCATGTAATTATGTAAAAGTGACGCTTTTTCTTCCTCATAATTTTCACCACTAATTTCCCAATCCATGTCTTTGTGATAAGCTGCCATATACGCTTGTAATTCTTTCAATGCTTCCACCTCATCCTTTTTTTATTAGTGTATCATACTTGTCCATTTGCAGTTTACGTACACAGGAAGTATGATAATAAAAAATAATTTTTTACGAAAAGAGGTATGCTGATGCAATTAATATTGGCCTCATCTTCCCCGCGAAGACAACAGTTATTGGAACAAGTAGGAATCCCTTTTAAGATACGCAAGCAGGAAGTGGACGAATCGGTAATAACACTGAAAGAGCCAGCACGAAAAGTCGAAGAACTTGCGAGGTTGAAAGGCAATCACGTTACATTAAAAGATAACAATGAAGTCATTTTATCTGCAGATACCGTTGTTGCGTATCAACATCACATTTTTGAAAAGCCGAAGACGAAGGAAGAAGCCTATTCCATGATCGACAGCTTAAGTGATAGTCAGCATGACGTGTATACCGGTGTCATGTTACGTTCTGTCAAGAAAACAATCGTTTTTGTCGAAAAAACAGCCGTACAATTTTGGCCCATTTCGAAAAAAGACATCCATACATATATTGATACCGATGAACCTTATGACAAGGCTGGTGGCTATGGTATTCAAAGTATCGGAGCAAAATTTGTCAAAGGAATTGTCGGTGATTACTATAATGTTGTCGGATTACCCATTTCACGCGTTGTTCGTTCTTTACAAGAATTCTATCAGTAAAAATCAGTCAGCTTTTACACTGACTGATTTTGCTATTAATACGTTGGCCAGCCATTGCTATCCCAATTGAGATCATTAATCAGCAATCGAGGTAAGCCATTACTGTCTGCATCATATGCATGACGTATTAATAAATTTTGATAAACATCCTGGTGTCCTGGCCCAATCCACTTGTCATTACCGGTATCTATAATGGTACCGCCACCTTGCATCATACTGTTACCCAATTTATCATAATACGGACCAGTAATTTGCGTAGAGCGTCCTACTGCAATTTTGTAATCACTGTTCACCCCATTACAACAGGAATCAAATGAAACAAACAGATAATAATAGCCATTATGATAGGTGATTGTTGGTGCTTCTACAGCGTGTTCCGGATCAGATGGTCTTGCCGCTATGGAGTATTGAGTCCCTGTTGGTTTCATCGTACTTGGATCTAATTTGGTCAGTTTAATCCCGCTCCAATATGAGCCGTACGATAACCAAGGCTGACCATTTTCATCGACAATCATCGCTGGATCAATCGCATTATAATTATCGGAAGTAGTCGAACGCGTGACCAATCCATCATCTCGCCAATTACCAGAACTTATACTCTCCGTAGACAGTAAACCTATCAATGATTGATTTGATCCAAATGATGAAACCGAATAATAGAGCCAATAGCGACCATTGAAATATTCAATATCTGGCGCCCACTGGTTACTTGCGTGATTTGGCACATAATTACTCCACCAGCTAGCCGGCTGCGGGAAAATGACTGGCGCCTCCCCCCAACTGTAACCGTTGTCATTTGAATAAATGACTTTTATTCCGTTTCCATCTGCTGGGCCAGTTCCAAATATCCAATACGTGTCATTTTCTTTTACCATAGAAGGATCGTGAATCATCGGATGCTCCTCCATATCCCAGAAGGCTGCCGAAACAGATACTCCTGATATTCCAATAAATAACAGTGACAACAACATGACTTTCCAAGTTTCACGTAACAATATTATTGCTCCTCTCCATTTTTGTTAAGTATGCGCTTACAAAAACATTTCGTAATCATACTTAATTAAACATCATTTTAACACATTTCAAAAAACAAACAAGGTACTTAAATACTATTTTAACTTTAAAAATATAACTTTTTTATTAACTAAACACTTAGAAATCACTTGAAAATTTTCGTTTACATATCATCTAAAAAGGAAAATATATCTATAAGAAGGGGTGAAAGCTATGAATAAACTATTGTCTGTATTGCTAGGTTTCCTTGCTATCGGAATTATCGGTGGATTAATCTGGTCAGAACTTCCTGCTCAAACAAAGTCGTCAAGTGAATCAGAATTAGAGCAGAATGACGTAAATCAGCAAGACCCTTCATTAGATGTTCAACGTGCAAGAGAGGTTGTCTCCAACTATCAGTCTGCCTTCGAATCGATCATGGATGACACAGATAAGCAAAATTATTTGCAAAACTTTGATACAAAAGAAAAAATTCGTACACATCTTGAAGAGTACCTCTCAACCGAATATACCAACGAACTGATGGATCGCTATATCGCAAATAAAGATAACGGTCTATATTTTAAAGCGCAAGATTCTCCCATATTTTTAAATCCAGAAAAAAAAGCAACATTAACACAAGAATCGGAACAACACTATATTGTCAGTCAGGAACAGAATAATGAACTAACAGGCCATATTAAAAAAATATTTCATTTATCATGGAAGAATAACCATTGGATCGTATCGAAAGTAGAAGCCGATCGTCAAGATCAGCAAACCAAAAGCGCTGAAGAAGTCGCACATGATGTTTTAACTGCTATCCATAAGCGTGATATGAAAGCTTTAGCAAATTACGCTGATGCTGAACAAGGCATTCTATTCTCGCCATATGTGCATGTCAACGATGATGCCCTGGTTTTCACCAGAGATGAGATAGCAGCTTTTTCAGAAGATAATGAAACATATGTATGGGTGGCAGCGGCAAACCAATTGAACGGACTCCAACTGAATATTTTGATAAATTCTTACAAGTGGAAAGCTTACTCGAACCAGACGACGTTACTATTAATCAATATAGTCAACACGGTAACGCGACAAACAATCTCAAAGAGGTCTACCCAGAAGCAACGATCGTCGAATTTTATTCTGAAGGAACTGAAGAAAACGCAGGAATGGACTGGAAAGCGATTCATTTTGCCGTGCAGCAAAATGAATCAGGTAAATGGAAAGTGGTTGGGATTATTTCAGACAGCTGGACGATTTAAAGACTTGGATGAACCCCAAGTCTTCGCTATTTAAACGCCTTCTGATAATAAGCTCGCAATTCTTCTGCATTATCCGGCCATTCTACTTCTTTACCTTCCGCCAATTGGCAAAATGCATCCATACAGCGATGCCAGCCGGCTGCAATGAATTGCGCCAACTTTTTGTCATCAAACGTGTGCCTAAAGGTGAACTGACTGCTAGTCTCTTGTGGTGTTACCTTCATTTCGACCAGATCATCTACTTCTTGGAAGACAAAGGTGTGAGGTGGCTCATATCCCAAGACCTCAGCTTCATATTGCGATCCTTCCCCATCATCAAAATGCAATTTACCTCCTACGGCCAATTCCATTTCTCCAGTTGCAAAAGGATACCATTTTGTAAAGTAACCCGGAGTAGTCATCACTTCAAATACTTTCTCTGCTGAGCATGACAAATCCCGTTCAAATGCTAGCATATACCTTCCATTCACTTCGTAAAGCTGACCATAACTAGTCATGTCACGCCTCCTTATTTATTATTAGTTTCAGCCTATACTTTTATTAAATTGAATGCAATCAAAAACAGCTTGACGGTTGCCCTGATTACCGTTATATTTTTTGTTAATCACACTGCGTAAGAAAGGATGGAAACTCTATGAAAATAGCAGATATTTACGGCAATCTCCCTCTTCTTGAGACGAATAGATTACGACTACGTAAAATCAAACAAACAGATATTGAAGCGATTTTCCATTATGCTTCCCAAGATAGAGTATCCC